>NZ_JAFLMY010000009.1:0-238949 GCF_017313375.1 Agrobacterium sp. Ap1 | reverse complement strand
TGACGAGTGGGCTGTTCAGCGCTCGCGCTACATGACGCTGGAAACCATCGCCACAATGAGCGATGATCAGCTTATCAACTTGCCAGCCGCAAGTTGACCCATTCCCGGCCTTGGCCGGAAAGCTCGATGATCAACCGAGCTACACCATTCCATGGGACACGATCAATCAGCGCATCGAACTTGCCTGAAGCAAGCATGTTGCTGGCTGCAATCTCCTTGATCTGCGCAAGACTACCGCGCATGCCATTCATCTTCCAGTTCCCGGCAATAAGCGGCTTCGGCACCGGTCCCATGACATATCTCTCCCCGCGAACCCGGCTTCCGCTGGCCCGCATTTCGTTATTCTCTGTCTTCAGTTCAGCGATGCCACAACGAAAATGTGTGACATCGCTGCATCCAACCCCGTCGCACCGTTTATTTCCGGATTCCAGCTCACCGTCGCGAGACATGTTCTCGTCGGCACATTTTGGCTGATCAGGGCAGGTAGAAAACTTCCTTCAATTCCTGCGAAACAGGGCTGTTATCGGGATTGCTGGGCATCACTTCAGTCATGAATGCCCACCATTCCTTGCAAATCGCGGTGTCGGCGACAGCCGCCCAGCGCTTTTCCGACACGATCTCGACAGAGGCGAAAAGCAGGCTACGCGCCTCGTCGAGATAGATGGCGTAAGAGGATGCGCCATGGTCCTTCAGCGTCTCGGCAAGCTTCGGCCAGATCTCGTCATGGCGACGTTTATATTCCTCATGCTTGTCGGCAAAGACCTGCATGACAAATGCCTTCCGGATCTTCGTTTCCACTGCGACCATGGCTTTACTCCCTTATTTTCCGGCAAGTCGCCAGGTTTCGACGGCCATGGCTTCCGCCATCGGCTCGACGCCGAAGCGCGCAGCGAGATCGACGAGGTTGGCGGTCGTAATCGTCTGGCGGGCACCGCCCATGGAGACGACCTTGACGAGAACTTCGGCTGCCTTTTCGGCGGTATCGATCAGGCCAAAGGCTTCGTCGAGCGTATCGCCCGTGCCGAAAATACCGTGGAAGGGCCACATGACCAGTGTGTGATTGGCCATCTCCTTGGCGGTCGCATCACCGATCGTATCGGTACCGGGAACCAGCCAGCCCATGGTGCCGACCCCCTGCGGGAAGACGACGAGGCATTCGGTGCTGCTCTCCCATAGGGCGCGGGTCACGTTGGCCGGATCGAGATCCAGCACATAGGTCAGCGCCAGGAGATTGGTCGCATGGCAATGCATGATGACACGATCGCGACCATTGCTGACCTTCTGGCGAACGCCGTGGGACTTCAGATGGGAGGCAAGCTCGGAGGTCGGCGCGCCGCCATCGGTGAAGCCCCAGAGGATTTTCACCGAGGTTCCGTCAGGTGCCACCTGAACGACACCCATATTGGCTGCCGGATCGAGCTGAACGTTGCGGAAATATTTTCCGGTTCCGGTAACGATGTAGTACTGGCCGGCCAGTTCCGGCAGCGGATCGCTGATCGGAGCGCTACGGTTTGCAGGCCACTGCGCCAGATAGGGAGCAACGTCCTCCGGCAGCAAGCGTAGGCTGACATTGCCGCCATTGCGCTCGTCCCACCCCTTCAGCCACATGTCCGAGGTCGCCTTGACCATGGCGGTTACGAACCAGGAATTTGCAGTATGCAGTGTCATGATCATGCGGCCTTTCGTTTGCTCAGCACGTTGCGTTCATAATTTTTAACCTCGTCCAGCCAGGCGATGCCGACCGGCACGTTTCTGCTGAGGCAATAGAAATCCCAAACCGCAGACCACGGCATTGATTTGGCTTCTTCCATTATCGCCAATCGTGTCGTGAAATCCCGTTCGCTTTCCGCCTGTTTCAGCCTGGAAGCCGGCTCAAGCAGAGCGCGCAGAAGCGCCTTGCGGGTATTGCGCGTGCCGATCACCCAGGCCGCCACGCGGTTGATGCTGGCATCGAAGAAGTCGAGGCCGATATTGACCTTGCCAAGTACGTCGCCCCGGATCAGTTCGTTGGCGATTGCCTGCAGTTCATCATCAAACAGCACGACATGGTCGCTATCCCAGCGGACCGGGCGAGAGACGTGGAGCAAAACTTCATCGACGAATTGCAGCACCGACGACAGCTTGTCGGAGATGACTTCGGTCGGATGAAAATGACCGGCATCGAGGCAAAGCAGCGTTTTGCGGCTCGTGGCATAACCCATGCAGAACTCGCTGGAGCCGACCGTGTAGCTTTCGGCTCCGATACCGAAAAGCTTGCTCTCGACGGCATCCTTGTGGAACTCGCGCGAGATCTTTTCGGCAATGATCGCATCCAGCGACTGAGCGAGACGCTCACGCGGTGCAAACCGGTCGGCAGGCAAATCTTTCATGCCATCCGGCACCCAGATGTTCATCACCGATGGCGTGCCGAGCTGCTTGCCGAAATATTCGCTGACCTTGCGGCTTGCCTGGCAATGGGCGATCCAGAAATCGCGCACCGCCTTGTCGGGATGGCTGAGCGTCAGCCCATCTTCGCTCAAGCGATGCGAAAAGCAGGTCGGGTTGAAATCCAGGCCAATGCCGGCTTTTTTGGCCCATTCGACCCAGTTGTGGAAATGGTGGGGTTCGATCGCGTCACGCGAGACCGGCTTGTCGGTTTCGAGATAGATGGCGTGAAGATTGAGCCGCTTCTGGCCCGGGATCTGTGCCATGGCGAAATCGAGATCGGCGCGCAATTCGCCCGGAGTGCTTGCGCGACCGGGATAGTTGCCGCTGACCTGAATACCGCCGGTAAGTTCGCCCGCCGGGTTTTCAAAGCCGCGAACGTCATCGCCCTGCCAGCAATGCATCGAGATCGGGATGCTGTCGAGGCGGTTGAGAGCCGCCTCGGTATCGATCCCGGTCGCGGCGAAGACATCACGCGCCATGGTATAGGCGGCTTCGACTTTCTGTGATTGGCTCATCAATCTTGTCCTTCTAGAGCAGGCAGCGCGCTAAACGACTGGAAACGATCCCAGACGGCTTGGGGTACACGCTGGCGGGGAAGATATTCGGTTAGAGGGAATGAACGGCGCACGAGTGCGCGCGCTTCATCGAGGTTGGAAAGCTGGCCGAGGGCGATCATCTGCACGCAGACATTTCCGAGCGCCGTCGTCTCGATCGGACCGGCCGTTACCGGAACGCCGCAAGCATCGGCGCAAAGTTGGTTGACGAGGTCGTTCTGGCTGCCGCCACCGACGATACGGATACGATTGACAGGACGCCCGCGCAGGGTTTCCAGCTTCTCTTTCACCTGGCGATAGGAAAGGGCCAGGCTATCGAAGATGCAGCGCGAAAGGGCGCCGGCGCTCTCCGGTACGGGCTGTCCCGTCTCCCGGCAGAACGCCTGGATTTCCGCCGTCATGTTATCCGGGTTGAGGAACCGCGCCTCCTGGGGATTGATCAGGCTTCGCCAGGGCGTGCCGTCACGCGCTTCCGACACGAGCCCGCCGTGATCCGGTGATCCCAGTTCCTTGCGGACCCGCTGGATAAGCCAGAAACCCATGATGTTCTTGAGGACGCGGTAACGCCGCTCGACACCGCCTTCGTTCGAGACATTTGCGGCCAGCGCCTCAGCATCGGCAAATGGCGTCTTGCTCTCGATCCCCATCAGCGACCATGTGCCCGAACTGATGAAGGCCTCATCCTCGGTTTCCAACGGTGCGGCCGCAACCGCGGACCCCGTATCATGGGTGGCCGGGGCAACGACCTTGATGGCTGCCTCGCTCTGCAAGGCCGGTATCTCGCCGATGATGGTGCCTGCCTCGACCGGATGCATCATCATCGTCTTGGGCAATCCCGCGACTTCGAGCAGATCAGTATCCCAATCGTTCTCATGCAGATTGAATAACTGCGTCGTCGTCACGTTGGTGTATTCGTTGGAAAGCACGCCGCAGAGGCGGAAATGCAGATAGTCCGGGATCATCAGGAAGTGGCGGGCGCGAGCCAACCATTCGGGATGCTGACGAACGGTGGCTGCTAGCTGAAAGAGCGTGTTGAATTGCAGGAACTGGATGCCGGTGCGGTGGTATATTTCGGCGCGCGAGATCTCAGCGAAGACCGTCTCCATCATGCCGTCGGTGCGATGATCCCGGTAGGACACGGCGGGGCCGATGCGCTCCAGATTGTCGTCCAGCAATACGTAGTCAACGCCCCAGGTATCGACCCCGACGCTCGCCAGCCCCCCCTGCTCCTGGGCAATCGCCAGCCCTTTTCGCATTTCGGCTTCAAGGAAATCGAGATCCCAGCATTGATGCGCAAATACATCGTCGCCACACAGGTTGTTTTCGAACCGGTGGATTTCCGTCAGCGACAAAATGCCATCCCTGACTTCGCTCAGGATAACACGGCCACTGCTGGCACCGATATCGACGGCAACGATTTTCTCAGGCACTTTCATGCTTGTTCTCTTGTTCGTTTTCAGCAGCTTAGCCCTGTTGATGGGCACGGCGCCTTGAAGATGCAGACATGAGATTTGCTGATACGTGTCATTATTCGAAGATGACACCGGGGCTTTCGCGGCAAGCTGCCTGGCTGCATTATTAAGTCGCAGCGCCGCATTGATGCAGATCCGGATCGGCGTTTTCGAATGGGCTATCTGTACCGTTGTGCGCGATTATGAAGTTTTGATTCGATGAAGCTTTTGGCCAAGGAATTTTTCCGCTCGGACGCTCAAACGGTCATCGTGGAGGAAAGAACTCCGCAGACACCGTTTCCTCTGCATGACCATGACTTTCACGAGGTCATGATCGTTCTCTCCGGCAATGGCTGGCATATGTTGAATGATGAACCGCACTTCATCACTTGCGGAGAACTTTTCTACATCAAGGCAGAGGACCACCACGCCTATGAGCAGGTCGACGACCTCTACCTGACCAACATCCTGTTTCGGCCCGATAGGGCCTCCGGGCGTTATGATTTTCTCGACATCATGCGGCGTTCGGCAGATGGGGAAGATGGCACAAGGCGCCACTGGCAGGTTACCGAGGATATACTTGCGCAGGTCAAGCCGCTGATCGAAGCGCTGGAGAACGAGGCCCGCCGGTCAGATCCGCTTTCGGACGCGATGTCGGAGGCGCTGTTCAACCAGCTCTCGATCATCCTGTCGCGCTCTCAATTCGCCACGGACGCACGCGGCCTGCCGAATTCGGCACGCCTCGGACATGTGCTCAACTATCTCAGGCACAATTGCACCGAAGATATCGACCTCGAAAGTGTCGCTCAGCGCTTCGGCTATTCCTCGCGCAGCTTCAGCCGGCTGTTTCGCGAGGCGACGGCCACGACGCCGCACAACTATCTCGTCAAGCTCAGACTGAGCAAAGCCATGCGGGCATTGCGCGCGACCAATGACAGCGTCACCGACATCGCCTTTTCCTGCGGCTTCAACGACAGCAACTATTTTTCCTACAGTTTTAGCAAGATGACCGGCATGGCGCCGAGCGAATATCGTCGCATGCCGCGTCACAACCACGCCTGAACCCGAACAAGGGGCATGAGGCGGCCGGCGTTGCGGCCGGAACGCCGAAAGGCCCGCCTTATGAGCGGGCCTTTCGTGTCTATTCGCAAATCGCGCTTCCGCGCGTAATCACAGAGCTTTCTTGTAGAGGTCCAGAATATCCGCATCCGTGGCCGCGACCGGGTTGCCCGGTGCGCAAGGATCCTTCTGTGCCTTCTGGACCCAGAGCGGGAAGTCGTCCTCGGTTACGCCAAGTTCGGCAAAGCCGCTGGGAATGCCGACCGTTTCCGACAGATCGCGGATCGCCTTGATCGCGGCCTTGGAGGCATCCTCAATGCTCAATCCCTTGATATCGACACCCATTGCTTCGGCGATGCGTGCAAACCGTTCGACGGCGTAAGGACGGTTGAACTCCTCGACCAGCGGCATCAGGATTGCGTTGCAGACGCCATGCGGAAGATCTTTCACTGCGCCCGGCTGGTGCGCCATGGCATGGACGAGCCCGAGACCGGCGCTGTTGAAGGCGAGACCGGCAATGAACTGGCCATAGGCCATCATCTCGCGTGCCTCCAGATCCTTGCCATCCTTGACTGCGCGCGGCAGATAGGCCGCGATCAGGCGGATCGCTTCGAGCGCTGCATAATTGGTCAGCACATGCGCGCCCTTGGCGACATAGGCTTCGATTGCATGGGTCAGAGCATCCATGCCGGTTGCAGCTGTCGTTGCAGCCGGGATACCGGTCATCATGGCGGAATCGTTGACCGAAATATCCGGGATGATGTTGGCGTCGATGATGACCATCTTCACCTGAGCGACCGGATCGGTGATGACCGTGTTGGAGGTGACTTCAGCGGCAGTTCCCGCAGTCGTGTTGACGGCAGCCAGGAATGCGCCTGCCTTGGCGACCTTGCCGACACCTTCATAAAGCGTGATCGGGCCGGGATTGGCCGAGAGGATGCGCACGGCCTTGGCCGTGTCGATCGGGCTGCCGCCGCCGACACCGATGATCGCGTCGCACTTGTTGTCGACAAACACCTTGTAGGCAGCCTCGACGACCGGAACGGTCGGGTTGGGAACGACGCCATCGTAAACGAAAGCCTCGATACCCTTTTCTTTCAAGCCTTCCAGAAGTGGTGCGACAAGTCCGAACTTCACCAGCGTCGCGTCGGTGATAATGACCGGCCGCTTCAAGCCGCGAGCAGCAAGCTCACCGGGAACTTCGGCCAGACTGCCGGCACCGCTGATGTTGATTTTTGGGAAACACAGTCGAAATGCCATCTCGTTCTTTTCCTCCTGATCGGGAGGCTGCCGCTTCTATGGACGGCAGCGCTCCTGCTGATAATCTCCTTGGTGACCGGGAGTTTAGCGAAGGCCGAACGAGGAAGCCTTTGTGCCTTGGACATTGTTGCAGCCTGCATGGCCGGAAATTAGAGGTCGGAACATGGCAGGAGAGCGCGGCAGCGTCGAACAGTCGGAGAGTTTATGCCATGAGCACTACGTTTAACGCATGCACCTTGGATAGCAGAACTTCGACCTTGCCGGATCCCGGCAACAGCATTGCGCCGGAAAGAGCACCGGTCGTGATGATCGCACCGGCCTTCAGCGAGTTTGCGGGACGGGCACTGTCGTTCGCATAGGCGACCAGCCACGCAAGAACATCGCCAACCGGATGCTTTACCGGTCCTTTATAGATCGGGTTGCCTCCCTGAGTGACGATTAGCTCAGCCTCACCCACCGTATCAACGAGGGTTTTAGGGACAGCCGGGCCTAGCACGTATCCGCGATTTCCTATGCGATCTGCCACGAAAAGCGGGAAAGACAACGTTCCGCCCTCTTTTATGGCAGATGATAATAGTTCCGCTCCGAGATAAGCCTCTGAAACCGCATCATAGATCTCTTCACGGGAATAGAGATCACTTTTGATCGGAAGGGATCGGCCGAGGCGGACGGCGATCTCCACCTCGAACTTCATGCCGGGAAGATAGGGCAATTCCGCATCGCGCGAGGTTTCGACGTAAGGGTGCAGCGGCGCCACGACGGCATGTTTGTCAGGGGACATCGCCACCTTCCAGGCGTTACCCGGTACGCCTTCCTTTGCGGCAAGTGCCTGCTGGGCCTGCATCGCCATCGCCAGGTTCTGAGGCAAAGAAAATTCGGCGGTCGCTTGCGATCGGCAAGCTTCGCGTAACGCATACAAGCTGTCGGCGAGCGCCTGAACATCGAAAACCGTCGACAGACTATCGTTCATTTATCATCTCCGAATTGCTCAGGTTTTGATTTGGCGTGTCGGGTATCACCCTACTGTTCCGATATGCCGTTGTTACAAAGGTTTCTGAAGCTCAAGGCCAAGACGTTCGGCATGCGGCAGCAATGAATCTATCATGCCGACATATAAACGTCGCCGAGTTGACCGATACCCGCCTAACAGCCAGGAAATCGACTTCCCATATGCCGAGGCAAGCCGCCATCTGGTAGCACTGTATCGGTGCAGCGGATGATTTCCCAGCCGGTTTCCTCAAGCAGTTGCGGCAACCGGCGATGCCGCCCGACCGGGCGACGTCGTAGCGACAGCAATAGACATAATTGCCTCCCCTAGAGCAGGCCGAACTTCTTCAGTGTCTCGCCGATCTTGGCGTCCTGCTCAGCGTTGGGGAGAAGTGCTGGCTGACGGCTGGCACCAACGGAAGCGTCCTGAAGATAGAGCGCACGCTTGACCATGGCAGGCGGGAAACCGTGGGCGTAAAGATCGGTACGGAAGGCAGTGTAGATTTCCTGCTGGCGTTGGGCTTCCTCGACATTGCCGGAGTTGAAGCCGCCGACGATGCCGGCGAGAACGTCCGGCATGGCATTGCCCAGGCCTGAAATGCAGCCGGCTGCGCCGTTCTGCAACGACCACAGGACCAGATGGTCAGGGCCGGAATAAACTTCGAACCCTTCAACGTCCTTGGAAACCTGCAGATAGGCGGCCAGCGTTTCCTGTGCGCCGCCACTATCCTTGATACCGGCGATGTTGCCGTGGGCTGCAAGCTTGCGGGCGGTTTCCGGCTCGATGTGATTCTGCGTGCGAGCCGGGATATCGTAGAGATAGACCGGCGTTTTGACGGCATCAGCGACGGTGGAGAAGTGGCGGATCAGGCCGTCCTGCGTGCAAGCGATGAAGAAGGGCGTGATGACAGCGATGCCGGTGACGCCGATACGGTCGAATTCCTTGGCCAGTTGCAGAGTTTCGAACGTGGCGGGCATGCCGGCATTGACGATGACGTCGACCTTGCCGCCGACTTCATCGACCACTTCCTCGAGCAGCTTGATCTTCTCGCCGTGGGTCAGCGCGGAGAAATCGCCATTGGTGCCGGCGCACATGATGTTGTTGCCGGCCGCCACCTGACGGCGCACCTGTGCGCGCGTAGCTTCATAATTGATGGTTTCGTCATCGTTGAAGCATGTCACGATCGCGACGAAGGCTTTCTTGGTCATCATTCTACTCCAGAATCAATCAAATCAGGATGCGGTTGCCAGCCGGGCATTGCGGTTGGCCGCCTGCACGTCCGGGTCCGGATCGAGGCTGGCGGCGAGAAGGGCCTGCGTGTAGGGCTTTTGCGGGTTGTCGAAGACCTGGGCGACAGTGCCGAATTCGACCACTTCGCCCTTCTGCATGACCATCACATAATCGGCGAAATCGCGCACCAGCGGCAAGTCGTGGGCGATGAAGATAAAGGCGATGCCCATTTCCTTGCGCAGCTTGTCGAGAAGCGCGATCACCTGTGCCTGAACCGAAACGTCGAGCGCCGAGACGGCCTCGTCGCAGACGATCAGTTGCGGTTCAAGCGCAAGCGCGCGGGCAATGGCGATACGCTGGCGCTGGCCGCCGGAGAACTGATGCGGATAACGGCCCATATGTTCGGAAGAAAGGCCGACCTGACCAAGCAGCTCGGCGACACGCTCGCGCCATTTCGCCTTGGGCAAAATTTCCGGATGGATGACCCAGGCCTCGGAAATCAGCTGGTAGACGGTCATGCGCGGGTTCAGCGACTGGGTTGGGTCCTGAAACACCATCTGCAGATCGCGGCGCAGCTTGAACAGATCACCCGGCGACATGGTGAAAAGGTCTTTGCCCTTCCATTTTGCAGTCCCGCCATCCGCTTCTTCGAGACGCAGCAGGATACGGGCGAGCGTGGATTTTCCCGAGCCGCTTTCGCCGACGACAGCAACGGTCTCGCCAGCCTTGAGATCAAAGGAAACGCCCTTCAGGGCTTCGAAGCCGCCGTAAAACTTGCGGGCGTCCTTGACGCTGAGGATGGCGTCGCCGGAAGCTTCCGGTTCATGCATTTCGCCCTTGCCGGGAGCGGCGGCGATCAGCTTTTTCGTATAGGCGTGCTGCGGATTGTGATAGACCTCGCGCACCGTGCCGCTTTCGACCAGCTGGCCCTTTTCCATGACGACGACGCGGTCGGCGACTTCGGAGACAACGCCAAGATCGTGGGTGATGATCAGCACACCCATGCCGGTTTCGCGCTGGAGTTCCTTCAGCAGGTTCAGCACTTCCGCCTGCACCGTGACGTCAAGAGCCGTGGTGGGTTCGTCGGCGATCAGAAGGTCAGGTTTGAGGGCAAGCGCCATGGCGATCATGACGCGCTGGCGCTGGCCGCCGGAAAACTCGTGCGGATATTTGTCGAGCGCGCGTTCCGGATCAGGCAGGGCGACGCGCTTGAAGAGGCGGAGCGCCTCGGCCTGGGCTTGCGTATTGCCTATTCCGTGGGTTTTCAGCGCCTCGCGCATCTGCCATCCGACCGTGTAGACCGGATTGAGATGACTGAGCGGATCCTGAAAGATCATGGCGATCCGGCGGCCATTGACTTCGCGGCGTTGCTCCCCACTCATCGTCAGGAGATCCTTGCCGTCGAGCAGGATTTCCCCGGAGGAGATCTTGCCAGGTGGCATGTCGATCAGGTTCATGATCGCCGAGGACGACACCGACTTGCCGGAACCGCTCTCGCCGAGGATGGCGAGGGTTTCGCCACGATCGAGATGGTAGGAGATGTTGCGCACGGCGTGCACGACACCTGATGCGGTGTGGAAGTCGACCGAGAGGTTGCGGACTTCGAGCAGATGATCAGCCATGTTTCGGTCCTTTCATTTCCAGGCGCCAGCGCTGCACGGGGTCGAGCGCGATACGCAGCCAGTTGGACAGAAGGTTGAGCGAGAGCGTGGTGAGGATGATCGCCAGACCCGGCCAGAAGGACAGCCACCAGGCATTGGTGAGGTACTGGCGGCCCTGAGAGATCATCAGGCCCCAGGTGATTTCCGGCGGCTGGATACCGATGCCGAGGAAGGACAGCGCGCTTTCCGCCAGCATGACATAGGCAAAATCGAGCGTCATCAACGTCGTCAGCGTAGGGATGACGACCGGCAGGATATGGCGGAAGAGGATACGGTTGGACGACGCCCCCATGACCCGTGCGGCTTGCACGAACATACGCTGGCGGATTTCCAGAACTTCCGCGCGGGTGGTACGCAGATAGACAGGAATACGGGTGATCGCGAGTACCAGCATGAGGTTGAGGATGGACGAACCGAGGATGTAGAGAACGATCACAGCCACCAGCAATGACGGAAAGGACATGATGACGTCTGCCAGACGCATGATGACCTGACTGACGCGTTCCGACGCAAAACCGGCGATAAGCCCGAGCAGCGTGCCGACGATGGCCGAGATGACAACGGCACCTGCAGCAACCATCATGGTGTTCTGGGTGGCGACGATGATGCGCGGCCAGAGCGGGCGGCCAAGCGCATCGGCACCGAGCCACATATACCATTCGCGGTCGAACATGAATGGCGCAAGGTTACGGCCACGCAGGTTTTGTTTGGTAGCAAGCTCATCGAGCCATGTCGGGCCGATGATCGCCATGACGATGACGAAGACGAGGAAGATTGCGGCACAGAGGGCAAACTTGTCTGCCCAAAGCATGCGCGCCATACGCACAATGGCACTTGGTTCTTCCGCGACTGTTTCTTTTGGGGTGTGGGTAGATTGAATGGCCATGGTCATGTCGATCCTCAGTAGCGGATGCGCGGATCGAGAAGCGCGTAAGCGAGGTCGATCACGAGGTTCATGAGGAAGATGGCGAAAGCGGTGACGAGGATCGCCGCAAGCACGACGTTAAAGTCACGCTGGAGAATGCTGTCGATCATCAGTTTGCCGACGCCGGGGAACCCGAAGATCGTCTCGATGATGACAGCCCCGTTCAAGAGGCTTGCCGCCTGATCGCCGATAACGGTGATGACCGGCAACATGGCGTTGCGCAGTGCATGAACGAAGATGATCGGGCCGGATTTGACGCCCTTGGCGCGCGCCGTCTTCACGTAAGCCGAGGAGAGGGCCGAAATCATCGAGCCGCGCACCACCTGAACGATGATGCCGAAGGGACGCACGAACAGAACGCTGATTGGCAGGATCCAATGGGCGAGCGTACCGGTACCGGAGGTCGGCAGCCAGGAAAGCTGGATGGCGAAGATAACAATGGCGACGATGGCCAGCCAAAAATCCGGTACGGAGGCGCCTATCAACGACAACATCGAGGAAAAGCGATCGAAAAAGCCACCGGTGCGGAAGGCTGCGAGCGAACCGACGACAATGGCGCAGACTGTGACCAGCGTCATGGTGATGACCGCAAGCCACAGAGTCCATGTGAAGGCTTCGAGCACGACGTCAAGTGCGGGACGGGCCTTGCGCAGGCTCTCCCCCAGATCACCGGTGACGACATCGCCGACATATTGGCCAAACTGCACGAGAAGCGGCTGGTCCAGCCCATGCAGGGCACGGAATTCGGCCTTCATTTCGGCCGACGCTTCAACGGGAAGAAAGAGCGATGCCGGATCGCCGGTCAGGCGGGACAGAAAGAATACCATGACCAGCAGCCCGATCAGCGAGATAAGGCTGGCGAGGGCGCGTTTGCGGATGAATCTGAGCATTGGGACCTCGATCTTGCTGGAATGGACGGCGAACGCCTCGCCGCCCACTTCGCTTCGATAGGGCGATCAAATCGCCTGGCGGTAGTTACTTCTTGAAGCCGATTTCAGAGAGCTGCAGCATCCCGTTGGTGGCAATGCTGGGCTTGAAGTCCAGACGTTCGGATACGCGAGAATAACCGACCATGTGGAAGAGCAGGACGTCGGCGACAAGATCGTCGTGGACATAGGCGATCAGCTGCGACCACAGTTTTGCACGCTCATCACCGGTGGCGGCCGAAGCGCGGGCGATGAGATCATCGACCTTGGGGTCGGCGTAACCGGACTGGGTACCCTTCGAGTCGTACTTGAAGAACATGGTGAAGGACGGGTCACCCTTGGAGTTGTCGTGCATGGCGGCGACAATGATCGGGCCACGGCCTTCTTTGAATGGCTTCGAGTAATAGACCTCATGTTCGGCAACTTCGACAAACTTCAGGTCGATCTTGAAGCCAACGTCCTGCAGCTGCGCCTGCACGGCTTCCATGATTTCCGTCACGTTGGGGAAGTTGGCCGTACGGGCGACGACTGTGATCGGAGTATCGACCGGAACGCCGGCAGCCTTGGCTTCTTCAAGCAGCTTCTTGGCCTGATCCGGATCATACGGGAAAACCTTGACGTCCGGGTTCCAGCCGAGCGTGGTCGGCGGCACAAGGGCTGTTGCCAGAACAGCATCCTGCGGCACGAGTGTACCAAGGAACGCCTGACGGTCGATCGCCAGATTGAGTGCCTTGCGGACGCGGACATCGTTAAGCGGCGCGATGTTTCCGTCGATACGCAGATAGACCGTTTCGCTGTCGAGATAGGAGAAGTCGGTCTTCTCGTTCGTGGCTTCGACCTGCGAGATCGACGGTGCGAGATCGGCTTCACCGGCCTGAACCATGGCGGCGCGGACGGCAGGATCGGCGCGGAAGACGTAGGTTGCCTTGGTGACGGCGGGCTTTTTGCCCCAGTAATCGTCACGCGCATCAAGCACGATCTGCTGACCCGGCGTCCAGTTGGACAGCTTGTAAGGACCGGTGCCAATCGGCTCGCGAACGAATTCTAGCGGCGTGCCTTCCGGAACTATGGTGACGAGCGACAGGAGCAGCGGCAAGATCGGCTGGACTGGATCAACCTTGAAATCGATCGTGTTGTCGTCGACGACCTTCACGTCAAACTTCATGCCACCGAAATAGCGGCGGGATTCGCAGACATTCTTGTCGCTGAAAATGCGGTCGAAGCTATATTTGACATCCTTGGCGCCAAAAGCCTTGCCGTCGGAAAATTTCACGCCCTGGCGCAGATGGAAACGCCAGCTTCCATCGGCATTTTGCTCCCACTTTTCAGCCAGACGAGGCATCACACCGTTCTTGGTGCGGACATCGAGCTCGGTCAGCGTTTCGCTGACGTTTTCCATGATGACGCGACCAATATTTGAGCGGGTCGCCATGCACGGCTCGAGAAGGTCTGCCTCTTCCGGGAGAACGATCTTGATATCCGTAGACGCGGCATGAACCGGTGCAATGCCGGCACCGAATGCCATGACAGAGCCAAGAACGGCTCCAAATAGATGCGAGGTTTTCATGTCATTTCCTCCCTCTGGGGTGCATGTCGCACCGTTTGCTGCTCATCTCGCGGCGCATTGGCGTTCGCGTGCTGAAGGCACTCCTCCTGAAGCCCTGTGCGTCGGTCGGGATGCCTCCGTCCTTAACGATCGCCTTGATCGAGCTGGCACCGACCATCGGATTTCTCGATAAGTTTGTCAAATTAAATATTCGGAACTATCGATTTGTACAAACTTAACTTTCATAAAACGATTTAATTTCAGATAGATGTATCGCAACATGGGGTCATCAATGGCAAATTTCGTTTTTTTTCAAACTTGACAACTTTGTTATTTGAGTGATTTTCATAGGGTCAAGAGGAGACCCCGATGACGCCTGAAGAGATTGCATCCGCCATGAACGGCGCGGTAAACGTTGCCGGAAATGGACGACATGAGGCCATGTTGGCCTCTCCGATGATCCAGAACCATGCTTCCTTCCTTCACATGACCGATGAAGGCGCACTTATCTGCGCCTGGTTTGGCGGCACGCTAGAAGGGAAGTCGGATATCTCGATCTTTGCTTCGGTCCTGCCTGAAGGCTCCGACCAATGGGGCGAGCCGCAGCGGCTGAGCTTCGACCCAGATCATTCCGAACAGAATCCGGTTCTGTTTGCCGCACCTGATGGCAAGCTCATCCTGTTTCACACCTCGCAGCCATCCGGCAATCAGGACGAATGCCGGATTCGTCTGGCAGAGATTTCGCGCGATGCCTCCGACCCGACCAAGCTGATGGCAAGCGAGGGACAATATCTCGATCTGCCGCGCGGCTGTTTCGTTCGCGCTCCTCTGGTGGTACGCGATGATGGCGCGTGGCTTTTGCCGATCTTCCGCTGCATCCAGCGTCCAGGCCAAAAGTGGAATGGCAGCCATGACCGTGCCGCTGTCGGCATCTCTGAAGATGGCGGGAAGACATGGCGACTGGAGGATATCGACCAGTCGACAGGCTGCGTGCATATGAGCCCTGTCTTGATCGGCGAGAATAAACTGGCGGCAGTATTCCGCCGCCGCCAGGCCGATTCCGTCTATCGCACGGAAAGTGGGGACGGCGGCCGCACTTGGTCCGCGCCGCAGGCAACCGATGTGCCAAACAACAACTCTTCAATTGCAGCGATCCGCCTGCAAGACGGCCGGATCGCAATGATCTGCAACCCGACCAATGCGGAAATGTCTGCAGATCGCCGCGCGTCGCTTTACGATGAGTTGGGCGAAGAAGACGACCGGCCGGATGCCAACCCGGATGGCGGCTGCGTGCCCATCTGGGGCGTGCCACGCGCTCCGGTTTCCGTCTGCATTTCGGCTGATGGTGCCAGAAGTTTTTCACAGCGGATCGTGATTGAAAATGGTCCTGGCACCTGCATGTCGAACAATTCAATCGACGGCCACAACAAGGAAATGTCCTATCCGTGGCTGCTGGAAGGACCAGACGGCAGCCTCCACATCGCCTACACCTATTACAGGCGCGCCATCAAATATGTTCGTCTGGCTCCGGGCTGGGCCAATGCCAGTTCGAGTGCAGAAGTGGGAGAATAATCATGAGCAATATCATCGGCATCACCATGGGTGACCCCTGCGGCGTCGGACCGGAAATCACGGTGCGGGCGCTGGCCGAAATGGACGATGCGGACCGCGCCGCCACCCGCATCTACGGCAACCTGCCAACGCTGGAAGCGGCCCGTGAGGCACTGAATGTCGATATCGATCTCAAACCTTATGTCGTTGACCTCCCTATCGAAGGTGCGCCGCTTCCATGGGGCACGCTGTCGCCGGTCGCCGGCGACGCAGCTTTCCGTTTCATCGAAAAAGCGGTGCGAGATGCGGAAGCCGGAGTGATCGGCTGCGTCGTTACAGCCCCCATCAACAAGGAAGCACTCAACCTTGCCGGCCACCATTACGATGGCCATACGGGCATGCTGCGAAGCCTGACCAAATCAGCGGCGGCCTATATGCTGCTGGCATCGGAAAAGCTGAAGGTCATCCACGTTTCCACGCACGTCTCGCTACAGGAAGCCATCCGCCGCGCCACGACCGAACGGGTACTGGCAACGATCAAGGCCGGCAATGACCACCTGAAGCGCACCGGCTATGCCGCTCCCCGCATCGCGATTGCCGGCATCAATCCGCATTGCGGCGAAAACGGCCTTTTCGGCACTGAAGACGATGACCAGATAACACCGGCCGTTGCAGCAGCGCGTGCCGAAGGCATTGATGCCTATGGTCCGATTTCTGCCGACACTGTATTCCACCGTGCCTATTCCGGCGCATTCGATCTCGTGGTCGCGCAATATCACGACCAGGGTCATATCCCGATCAAGCTTGTTGCCTTTGATACTGCCGTGAATGTCTCCGTCGATTTGCCGATTGACCGTACTTCGGTCGATCACGGAACGGCCTTCGACATTGCCGGCAAGGGCATTGCCAACCACGGCAACATGCTCTCGGCCATAGCCTATGCCCGCAAATTGGTGAACGGCGGCAAAGGAGAACAGGCATGAGCAGCGCTCCCGTTATCACCCTGCATCAGCCGAAAAGACTTCTTGTAGGCGCCGGCACGATCGGCGAAGTTGGGCCATGGGCCGGTGACGTATCCTCGACGCTGGTGATCGCGACGCCGATCACTGTCGGCTTTGTCGATCGCCTTAAACTGCCGGGCAAAATATCCGTGTTCGATGCCATTCCGGGCGAGCCTGAAATTGCGACGCTCGATGCAGCGCTTGCTGCAGCGCGGGCAGCAAAACCGGATCTCGTTGTCGGTCTCGGCGGCGGTTCGGTCATGGATGTCGCCAAGCTGGTGGCAGCCCTGTGGGACGGCGAACAGGCGCTTGCCGACGTTGCCGGGCCTAACAAGGTTACCGGCCGCAAGACCCGGCTGGCGCAGGTGGCAACGACAGCCGGCACCGGTTCGGAAGCCGGTATCCGCTCGCTGATTACCGACCCGGTCAAGGGCAGCAAGATCGCGGTCGAGAGCCCGCATCTGATCGCCGATCTGGCGGTCCTAGACCCGGAACTGACCTATTCGGTGCCGCCGGCCGTAACAGCCGCAACCGGCGTCGATGCCATGGCGCATTGCGTCGAGGCATTCACCAACAGACGCGCCCATCCGATGATCGACGGTTTTGCCCGTATGGGCTTTCATCTTGTCGGCAAATTCCTGGCACGTGCGGTCAAGGATGGATCGGACCGAGAAGCCCGCGAAGGGCTGATGCTCGCGTCCTATTACGGCGGCATTTGCCTTGGCCCGGTCAACACGGCGGCAGGTCATGCCATTGCCTATCCGCTCGGGACGCTTTTGCATCTGCCGCATGGGCTCGCCAACGCCATCGTGTTTCCGCACGTCCTCGCCTTCAACCAACCGGTCATGAGGGACAAGACGGCAGAAGTTGCTGAGGCACTCGGCCTCGGCAAGAACCTTTCACAGGCCGACCTGAGCAGTGCGGCACATGGCTTCTGCGCTGATCTTGGCATCCAGATGTCTCTCGCCAAACACGGTGCCGCCGAAGCTGATTTGCCCCGCTTTGCCGCGGACGCCCACGCCATTCGCCGACTGATGGACAATAACCCGGTCGATATGAGTGTTAACGACATTCTAGGGATCTACAGGGCCAGCTTCTGATCACAGGCCTCTGGAGGAGGAGAGGTGGCGCGATAGCTCGCGCCACCTTTTTTGTCTGATATCGCTGCGGTATAGACTTGAGAGAGCTATTTTCGCTCTCTCCCACCCTACTTATGAGATGACTGGAAAAGCCGCTCGCGCGAGCCCTTCAAATGTTCAAGCATCAGCCGCCGCGCTTCATTCTCGTCACGGCTGGCAATCGCAGTGGCGATAGCCTCATGCTCGCCAAACACGCGGGACAAGCCAGAAGCCTCCCGCTTGATCGAGGCGCCATGGAACTTCATTCCGACGGCAATATGGTCCTTCAACGCTTCCATGGCGGTGGAGAAATAATTGTTCTGGGCGGCGCGGGCGATTGCGAGATGGAACTGAAAATCTGCGTCTTCGCGATGTGACTGGCGGTTTGTCGCGTCACGCAGCAGTTCCAGCGCCTGGCGGATCGCCTTCAGGCTTTCGGCATCATGCCGCGTGGCGGCGGCAGCTGCTGCAGCCGGCTCCAGCGTCAGGCGGAATTCGTAACAATTCAGAAGGTCAGCGACATTTTCCAACTGGCCAAAACCGAGCGGGTTTCTCAGACCCATCGAGCGGACAAAACTACCCGCCCCGCGGCGAGAATAGATCAGGCTCTGGTCGCGCAAGCGCTTCAATGCCTCGCGGATAACCGGGCGGGAAACCTCGAATTCGGCGGCGAGATCATGTTCCGTCGGCAGACGCTCATCCGGCTTGTAGGCACCGGACTTGATCGCACGCAGCATACGCTCGAAAACGACGTCAGCGAGACCTTTGCGAGCTGTTCCTGTTTCCAATCCCATCATCAACCTGCTTTCTGCAGGACAGTATCTGCAATCTGTTTCAACGTATCGGGCTGACCGAAACCACCCGATTTGGCGATAATGCAGCGCCCCTCGGCTGAAGCAATACCCAGGCCCGGCATACATTCACCATGCAGGCGCATCCGCGAAAGACCGAACCTGCGCAGCACGGCTTCCGCAGTCGCGCCACCAGAGAGAAGCAGTATGCCTTCGTAATCGGCGAAATTCCGCTTCAGACCGTCCGCCAGAGCTTCTGAGACAAGCTGAGGGTTTACATCGTCGGTACCCGGCGTTGCCTGAACCAGCGTCAAGTCAGATCCGGTATCGGTTGCCGCGTCGAGATGACCGTTGGGCGCAGGCAGATAATTCAACCTGTGTTCATGGCGCAGAATTTCTATCTGCCTAAGCGTTATCGGATCGCGCGAGCCGATAACGAAAGCAATCCGGCCGGAGGGAATGGCTGCCGCACGTGCCTCGGCTCCGGCGGTCATGCGTCGAGCAAGCGCTTCGGCAAGGCCACGAGCTCCGACCAACAGGTCCGTGCCGTCGCTCTGCGCCTCAGCCAGAATGGCATCCATATCGGCCGGCGTGCGGGTATTCGGAATGCGGGCGCAGGCAGCATGGGCGCCCAGCCGATCGGCAATCACGATCGGTGTCTCTATGCCGAAACCGGAGACGCGCCCATCCTCCACGATACGGTCAAATTCCGGGATCGCCGGCACGACGAGAGCTTTCTTGAAGGGGGTAGCATCCAACTCGGCGACAATATTGCCCTTCAGGCGGGAGTCGACCTTCTTGAAAAGTTTCGTCCCCTTCGGCAGCAGAGCAATGACCGCAGTCGTTACAGCACGAGCCTTATCTGAATCAATTTCCCGCGTATTAAGATTGATCGACAAAACGTCTGGGCGGTCCCCAGCGACACCAGAGATTGCATCCCGGTCGAGCGCGACTTCCGTACGAAGACCACGCCCGGCAAAAGGGGCTGCAGAGTCGAGCGCACCTGTCAAATCGTCCGCGAGAATGGCTAACATATGTCTCCGCCCACTTATGTTGTAATCTTTATACCATAAAAAAACGCTTATATGTCAACAATAATATAGAACTAAATTACAAATGAGATCACCTCTTCTGACAAAGCGAGAGGACGTAAAGCCTACTCTGCCAGGCCTGCGATCGGAGAGAAACCTCGCAGCCATCAACAAGGCCAGCTATCGAATCGACAGCAATTTCGCCGTTTTGATCAATTGCAAAGAAAACAAGGGCAGCAGCAATCGCTCAGCCCTTCTGGAACTTGACGGACATTTTCCGAATGGCAGGGATGCGGTATTTTATCGATGCGGTGGCGTACTGGCACTCGGTGAAATCTCGACTGCCAGTCACAAGCCCGCTCTTCGCTATACGGAAATAGCTTTGGACTGCCATGATTTTCTTCTACCGCTCCAACCGAGGCCGCCAACCATGACGTGGGGCGAGGCTCTCGGTCGAAACGCGATTTTATGCTAGTTACTTTTGCCTGACTTGGCCTTGGTCGGCCACCAGGCGCGCCTGTTTGAATACTTTGCGATTTCCGGGGAAGCCGACGACCGCTTCCGCAACATGTTCGGCGGCGATCGCAACGAAATCAGCCTTGGCACCGACTTCGATCCCATAACCATCAAGCCTGAGCGCCTTGGCACCCGCCGTGGTGACGATATCGAAGGCCGCCTGCAATTCCGCGTCGGTAAAAAAGCCGGAGCGGTAACCGATGATTTCCGCCCGGCGCAGCATGTCGCCATCGCCATAAGGCCACCAGCTATCGCGGATGTTGTCGCTGCCGCTGAAAACGTTGACGCCTTCCGAGCGCAAGAGCGCGACCGGCGGAAAGCTGTGATGTCCCGGCGCGTTGGTCATGATCGAGATACCGCTCCGGGCAACTCTTGCGGCGATCCTGCGCGCTGCATCGGCCGGAAGATCGCCGAGACCATAGGCGTGGCTGATCGAAACGTGGCCCTGCATGCCGAGCGCTTCCGTCCGTGCGCAGATTTCCTCGATGGTGAAGGCTCCCATCGTGCCGCCCTCGTGCAGATGGATATCCGCATCGACGCCGCGTTTTTCGGCGATGCCGAAGACGACATCGAGATGGGCGGTGACATCACGGTCGAAACTGGCCGGGTCAAGGCCGCCGATCAGGTCTGCACCAAGGCCGATCGCCTCATCGAGAAGCTCTGGAGTGCCGGGGCTTTTCAGAATGCCGCTCTGCGGAAAAGCGACGAGCTGGATATCGATGACATCCCGGTATTCTTCCCTCACCGCCAGGATGGTCTCCAGCGACTTCAACCCGACCGACCCGTCGACCATGACGTGGCTGCGCATCTGCAACGTGCCGTGAGAAACGCAAAGTTCGAGCTGCTTGATGGCACGCTCGGCCATCGGCTCCGCTTTCGCCATGTTTTCGGCCTGGAAGGCGACCCGTTCATGCACGTCGAAACCGTTGGTGCAGGGACGATGCGGCACCCATTTTCCGCCGTAGAAGCTCGTATCCAGATGGATGTGACCTTCGACGAAACCCGGAACGAGCAGATCCCCTGCGATATCGACGACAATGCCTGAAGCGGATGCCTCGGTCGCCGGCTGGATACCGGTTATCCGGCCGTTCTCGACATGAATATCGTGCAGCCTCCCATCGGCAAGCTTCGCATTGGTGAATATCGTCTTGGTCATGATCGGGTATTTCCTGAAAATCTTGGTCGTTGAAGGATTCAGACGGCTAGCGCCAGATGACAGGCAACCAAACCGCCGCCCTTGCGTGCCCGAACCTCGGGCGCCGCCTTGCTGCAAATATCCGTCGCCATCGGACAGCGGGGGTGGAAGGCGCAGCCTTTCGGCGGATCGAGCGGGCTTGGTGGTTCACCGCCCATCAGTTCCCGGTCGCGATTGGGAGCCGCGACATCCGGGATCGTCTGGAGCAGCAGTCGCGTATAGGGGTGTTGCGGATCGGCAAAAAGCGCCTCGGTATCCGCTTCCTCAACGATCCGGCCGAGATACATGACTGCGATCCGATCCGCCATGTGCCGCACGACGGCAAGGTTGTGACTGATGAAAAGATAGGTAAGGCCGAGTTCGTCCTGCAGGCGGCGCATCAGGTTGAGGATCTGCGCCTGCACCGAAACGTCGAGTGCAGAGGTCGGCTCGTCGCAGACGAGGAATTCCGGCTCGCTGGCGAGCGCCCGGGCGATCGAGATGCGTTGACGCTGCCCGCCGGAAAATTCGTGCGGATACCGTTTCGCATCATCCGCAGAAAGACCGACCGTGCGCAGCAGTTCGGCGACACGCGCCTCGATCACGTCAGCGCCATTGCGCAGGCCGAATTCGCGGATCGGCTCGGCGATGATATCGCCGACACGCCAGCGCGGATTGAGGCTCGCATGCGGATCCTGGAAGATCATCTGCGCTTCCATCGGCTTGCCGCGGCCTCGGCCCTTGTCCGCGGGTGCAAACAGGATTGCGCCTTCGCTCGGTGCGTAAAGCCCGGTGACAAGCCGCGCGACCGTGGACTTGCCGCAGCCGGATTCACCGACAAGTGCGAGGCATTTCCCCTTCTCGACCGTGAAGGTGACATCCTGCACGGCGCGCAGGTAACGCTTCGGCTTGCGGTCGATCACCCGGTTCAACCAGGGCGCGGAGACATCGAAAATGCGGGAGAGCTGATCGACTTCCAGGGCGTTGTTTGTGCTTCTCACTGAACACCTCCATCATGAACGAGACAGGCAACACTGCCCTGCCCTTCGGCAACCATCACGGGGCGGACCTGCCGGCACCGCGACCCGGATTCAAGACAGCGCGGATTGAAGGCGCAACCGGTGGGAATGGCATTCAGTCGCGGCATTGCACCGTCGATCTGGGCAAGACGCTCGACACGGGCGCCGAGGGCCGGGATCGAGCCCATCAGGCCGCGCGTATAGGGATGTTTCGGTCGGCTCAGCACCTCTTCGACCGGACCGATCTCAATGACGCGGCCGGCATACATCACGGCCACACGGTCGGCGGTTTCGGCAATCACGCCCATATCGTGCGTCACCAGCATGACGCCCGTACCGTGCTCACGGCAAAGTTTTCGCAGCAATGCGGTAATCTGCGCCTGAATCGAAACGTCGAGCGCCGTCGTCGGTTCGTCGGCGATGATCAGTTGTGGATTGCCCGCAAGCGCCAGTGCGATGACGACACGCTGGCGCATGCCGCCGGAAAACTGGTGTGGATAGTGATCGATCCGCTCATCCGCGCCGGGAATGCCGACCTGTTTCAGCAATGCGATCGCCTGGGCGCGCGCTTCCGTACGGCTTCGGCTGGAATGCAGCCGGACGGTCTCGATCAACTGCTGGCCGACGGAGAACAACGGATTGAGCGAGGTGAGCGGATCCTGGAAGATCGCACCGACCATGCTGCCGCGGATCGATGCCATTTCCGCTTCGCCGAGATTGTCCGTGCGCTTGCCGCCGATGCGAATTTCGCCAGAAGCCACTCGGCCGGGCGGTTCGAGCAGGCCGAGCACGGCCATGCCCGTCATTGATTTGCCCGCGCCGGATTCGCCGACGACACCGAGAATTTCGCCGCGTTTGATCGTCAACGAAACATCGGAGAGTGCGGTGAGTACTCCCTTGCGGGTCGGAAATTCGACGGACAGGCCGCGAACATCCAGCGCAAGTGCGTCGGAGGCTGGAGGGTGACAGGAAATGCTCATGACGCGACCTCGCTTTGGCTGAGATGCAGTGGATAGCTTGGAGGAAAGATCGTCTCGACCGGCGGATGCCCGTAAGTGCGTTCGGGATAACGCTTCACAAGCCTGTCGAACTGCGCCTGTGCCTCATCGCGAGCCGCCGAAAGATCGATGCCGGCAACCTGTCCGTCACGCATCGACAGGCGACCATCGACGATGGTGGCGCGGGTGACGCGCCCGGTCGCGCCATAGACGAGCGTCTGGATCGGATCGATGCGCGGTGCGATCATCCGGTCGGCCATGTCGAAGACGGCGATATCTGCTTTGGAGCCGATGGCAAGCCGACCTAGATCGGGGCGTTTGAGAGCGTCGGCACCTGCGATCGTCGCAGCGTCGTAGAAGTCCGCGGCAGATCCGGCATCGCCACGCCCTTCGGCAATGCGGTTTGCCATCAGGCCGACCGCCATGTTCAGCACCATGTCCGGCGGCGCGGTGTCGGTGCCCATCCCGATGCGGATACCCATCGCCTTCAGCTTCGAGAAGGACTTGAGCGCAGAACCATGCCGGGCCGAAACCAGCGGGCAATGGGCGACCGTGACGCCGTTTGCGGCATAGCGGGCAAGATCGTCGTTCGTGGCGACGGTCGCATGCGGTGCTATCAGGCGTGAGGAGAGCAGGCCAAGGCCATCCAGCCATTCCGGCGCGGTGACCCCATGCAGGCGCCGAACGGTCTGCAGTTCCATTTCGCCCTGTGCCATATGCAGGCGAACCGGAAGACCCAGCTCCCCGGCATGGGCGAATGTGCGGCGCAACAGGGTCTCGGTACAGGTCTCTACACGGTCGGGGGCGAACATCCCGGAGAGCAAGCCACCGGCGGTTCCGTGGATACGGCCTGCAAAAGCCGCGGCGACATCCAGTTCCGCCAGCCCCCGCTCCTCGTCGAAAACCGCCTGCATCGCGCCCGTCTCATCGAGGATCACGCCGCCGCTGCGATAGGCAGGCCCGAGCCAGACGCGCAGGCCGAGTTCCTCGGCTGCCACCGCCGCCGCCTCGAATTCCGCCACCGTCTCGCCCCAAGCGCGGTAGAAGAGCGATGCAATCGGCAGAGCCGAAGTAATGCCGTTCAGAAGAAGCTGCGCAAAGGCATAACGCTTCTGAAAGGCAAGCTCTTCCGGGCTGTACATTTCATAAGCCCATGCTGCGTAATCCGTCGGCCAGACACGGCCCTTTTTCCATCCTGGCTGGTTGTCCATGCCCAGAACGGTCGTGTCGAGGTCAGACAGCGCATCGAGATCGACGAAGCCGGGGCCGATCAGGGCGTCGCCCATATCGTAACGTGCCGCAACTTCGCCCTCGAACCGTTTGCCGATCCAGATGACGCGATCATTCTCGATCACCGCTTCGCCACCTTCGACGAGCCGCCGGCCTTCGGGAAAATCGGCAACGATGTAGCGAGCCTTCAGCGCCCACCGGCCGGGCGGCCGTTTTCCGAGCGGAAGGACGGACCAGTTTCTGTCTCTGATCATGGCCGTTCCCGCAGGCTCTTCCCGTCACGGGCAACGACATTGCCGGTCGTCACGACAAGCTTGCGCGGCTGGTGGGTGACGATCGCCTCACCGACACTCTCGCCCTCGACGATGACCACATCGCCACGCCCGCCGACAGCCAGCACATGGTTGGCACGGTCCATCGCCACCGCGCCGCCTGTCGTGCAGACATCAAGCGCCATCAGCAATTCATCGTCGCGGCGCAGATTGTTCTTCATGCCGAGCAGCATGGCGCGCTCCAGCATGTCGCCATTGCCATAAGGCCCCCATGTGTCGCGAAAACCGTCGACGCCCGCGCCGAAACGCACGCCGGCAGCACGCAACCGCTTGAGCGACGGGACTTCGCGCGACGGCGGCGCGGTGGTCAGGATCGGCACGTCGAGTTCGGCGCAGGTATCGATCAGTCCCTGGCTCACGTTCCAGTCGGGCATCCCGAGGCAGAAGGCGTGGCTGACGGCCACCTTGCCCTGCATGCCGAAAGCCCGAATACGCTCGAAGATCAGCTCCATCGAAAAGGCCCCGAGTTCGCCGCCTTCATGCAGATGGATATCGATGCCCTTGCCGTATTTTTCCGCCAGCGCGAAGATCGTGTCGAGATGTCCCTTCGGGTCGCGGTCCATGCCGCAAGGGTCGAGGCCGCCGACGAGATCCGCGCCCATCGCCATCGCCTGATCGAGCAGTTCGACCGTCCCCGGCCGACGCAGCAGGCCGGATTGCGGGAAGGCGACGATCTCGATCTCGACGACACCGGCAAGCTGGCGACGCGTTTCCATCACGCCTTCGAGCGCGACCAGCCCCTGATCGGTGTCGATATCCACATGGGTGCGGATCAGCGTCGTGCCGTAACCGACAGACTGCAGCGACTGGCGCATGGACTGGACATGGGCATCAAGCCCGTAGTCGCGTTTCACCTTGCGCTCGTTGTCGATCTTGTCGATCAGCCGCGGGCCGACCTCGTTGACATACCAGGGATAACCAAGCAGCGACTTGTCGAGATGGGTATGCGCATCGACCAGGCCCGGAATGGCGATGCGGCCACCGGCGTCCTCCGTTGCTATGCCTTCGTCGGAAAGTCCCTGTCCGATCGCGGCAATAAGGCCGTCCCTGATCAGGATGTCGGACGCCTCGCCCCCCAGGGGTCTTGCGTTCTTAATCAGAAGATCACTCATGGATATGCCTCAGCGCAGTTTGGGATTGAGAGCGTCACGCAGCCAGTCGCCCAGCACGTTGATCGAGACGACCAGCAGACAGAGCTGCAGGCCGGGGAAAAGCACGATCCACCATTGTCCGGAAAACAGGAACTGATTGCCGATGCGGATCAGGGTGCCGAGCGACGGTTGTTCCGGCGGCATGCCGACGCCGAGGAAGGAAAGCGTCGCCTCGATCAGGATCCCGAGACCGAAATTCAGCGTCGCAGTCACCAGAAGCGGCGTGGTGGTGTTGGGAAGGATATGCTTGATCAATATCCGCCATGTCGGCACGCGGATCAGCCTTGCCGCCTGCACATATTCCTTGTTGCGCTCGACCATGGTCAGCGCCCGGACGGTGCGCGCATATTGCACCCAGGCGGAAAGTGAAATCGCCAGCACGATGACACTGGAAGCGCCAACCTCACGCAAGGACGGCGGCAGAGCCTGCCGTGCGAGCGCCGAGACGAGGATGGCGATCAGCATGGTCGGCATCGACAGGAGAACGTCTCCGGCCCGCATCAGCAGACCATCCGCCCATTTGCCGTAATAACCCGCGACCAATCCGAGCGCCGAGCCGACGATCAGCGATACCGCGACGGAAGCGGCGCCGATGACGATCGACGCCCGCGAGCCATAAAGAATGGCCGACAACAGGTCGCGGCCCTGCGTGTCGGTTCCAAGGATGAACGGCCACTGGCCGTCCTCCATCCAGATCGGCGGGATCTCGGCGTTGAGCAGGTCGAGCGAGGCGAGATCGTAAGGATTCTGGACGGTGATCAGGGGCGCGAAGAATGCCGAACCGATGAGAAGCAGCAAGAGGATTGCGGCTCCGACGGCGGAAGGGTGGTGCGTGAAACTCCACCACAAATCGGATTCCCGCAGACGGGAGAGCCAGAAGGGAGCGGAGCGGGGGTCCCGTTTCGCAGTCTGTTCAGCAGTATTGATCAGGGGTGTCATGATTGTCTCCCGTCACGCAGCGCGCAGGCGCGGGTCGATCAGCGCGTAGGCAATGTCGACGAACGTGTTCAACGTCACGAAGATGAAGGATACGATGCAGAGATAGGCCGCCATGACGGGGATATCGACGAAGGTGACGGCCTGCATGAACAGCATGCCCATGCCGGGCCACTGGAAGACGGTTTCGGTGACGAGCGCAAAGGCAATCAGGTTGCCCACCTGCATGGCGGTCAGCGTCACCACCGGCATGAGACAGTTTTTCAGTGCATGGCGAAACCAGAGTGCCCGGCGCTTCACCCCGCGGGCACGGGCGAACTTGATGAAATCGGCCCGCAATATTTCCAACATTTCGGCGCGGACGAGGCGCATAACCAGCGTGATCTGGAAAAGCGACAGGGACAGCGCAGGCAGCACGATTGCGGCACGGCCGGAGGGCGTCAGCAGTCCAGTCGACCACCAGCCGAGCTGCACGACCTCGCCGCGACCATAACCCGGCAACCAGCCTAGGCTGACGGAAAAGGCAAGGATCAGGATGATGCCGACGAAGAAACTCGGCAGCGAGACACCGACGATGGAGGAAAACTGCAGGCCTTCAGCCCACCAGCGCCCGCGGCCGATCGCGGTGAAGACGCCGAGCGGAATGCCGATCGCCAGCGATAGGATGGTGGCGATGATGACGAGTTCGAAAGTTGCCGGAAAACGCTCGCCGATCAGGGTGATGACATTCTGCTGATTGCGCCAGGAAAGGCCGAATTCACCCTGAGCGGCATTGGTGACGAAACGCAGATATTGCACCAGAAATCCGTCATTCAGGCCGAGACGGCTGCGCAACTCGTCACGCTCCACCTGGGTGGCGCTTTCATTCACCATCATCTCGACGGGATCGCCGAGAAAACGGAAGATCAGGAAGGCGAAAAAGGCGACGGTCAGCATGACAAGGATGGCGTTGCCGACGCGTTTTACGAGGAAGGCGATCATGGTCGCGGCGTCCCTGGTTTCAGAAAAGCGAAGGGTACCCCTTGCCGGTGTGATCGACGGCAAGGGGCATGGCGACTTACATCTTCACCAGCCAAAGGCGGGGAAGGTTGTCCGAGAAGAGTGGGAAATCCTTGATCTTCGCGGTTGTCGCCCAGGCAAGCGGCTGCTGATGCAGCGGGATCATCAGGGCATGGTCCTTGGCGATTTTCAGCGACTGCGCCTCCATCGCCAGCCGCTTGGTCTGGTCGAGTTCGACGGCGGAAGCCTCGGTTACCTTGTCGAATTCCTTGTCGGACCAGCCGCCCCAGTTGAAGATGCCGAACGAGCCTTCCTTCGTATGAAGAACCTGCGAGGTGAGGCTGTAGGTGTCGAGCATAGGCAGGGTCGCCCAGCCGAGCGTGTAGACATCGACCTTGCCGGACGAGCGCTTCGGCGTCTGTACCGCACGAGTGCCCTGGTCCAGCTTCGGCTTCAAGCCGACGCGCGACCACATGGAAGCAACCGCCTGGCAGATCTGCTCCTCGTTGACGAGGCTGTCGGCACAGTTGAACTCGAATTCGAAACCTTCCGCGCCTGCTTCCTTCAGCAGAGCCTTGGCCTTCTCCGGATCGGCCTTGACCGGCGTATCGAGTGCCGCGTCATAACCGGGGATCTGCGGGGCCACGAGCGCGCCGGCATTGCGCGATTTTCCGCGCATCACCTTCTTGTTGATGAGATCGAGATCGATGGCGAGCTGCATTGCCTGGCGGACACGCAGATCCTTCATCGGGTTTGCAGCACCGGACAGAAGCTGATCACGCTGGGAAAAACCAATCATCACCGTGCGAAGATCCGTGCCTTCCAGCACCTTGACCTCGGGAGAAGCGGCAAGCCGCGGCAGATCCTGCACAGGCGCCTGATCGGTGAAATCGATATCGCCGGCCAGAAGAGCGGCAACACGGGTTGCCGGCGAAGCAATCGGGGTCAGCTCGATCCGGTCGATATTGTGCTCCGGCTTGTCCCACCAGCCGTCGAATTTGGTGAACACCGTCTTTGCATCCGGCTGCCGGCTCTCTACCTTGAACGGGCCGGTGCCGTTTTCATTATAGGTGGCATAGCCTTCGCTACCGGATCCGACATCGGTCGGCGCTTCGGCATTGTTGTCCTTCAGCCAGCCCGCATCGAAAATGTAGATGGTGGTAAGATCGTTCGGCAGAAGCGGGTAATTGGCCGAAACATCGATTTCGATCGTGTGTGCATCGATGACGCGGGAGCCTTTGTAGGCCGGGATGTTACCGCGCAGCGGCGACTTCGGGTCCGAGGCGCGCTTCAGCGAAGCCTGCACGTCTTCTGCCATGAAGTCAGCCCCATTGTGGAACTTCACACCTTCCCGCAGCTTGAAGCGCCATGTCGTCGGCGAGACGATTTCCCAGGATGTGGCGAGCGCCGGCTCGATCTTGAGATTGCGGTCATAACGGACCAGCCCCTCATAAGCGTGATTGAGGACGCCAAGCGCAAAACTGTCGCCGTAGGAATAGGGATCGAGCGAGCTGATATCGCGCGATGCACCCCATTTCAACGTTCCGGCCATGGCCGGCATTGCCAAGGCGAGCAGTGCAACGCCTCCCACCAGAATTCTCGATAAACGCATTGATAATTCCCCTCGGATTGCATGCAATTCTCACAAGACGATGCTTGGGACTGGAATGCATGGCGTTAAAACCGGCTGCTGAAGGTGGCTTTTGGCGCTTTCTCTATCAGCTTGACTTCAGGCTAGATCAGAACGAATGCAAACTCAATAGATAATTGCATGCAATTTATTAGACTGGATGACGTACGATTTTTATGCGATATGCAGGTGAAACTGCATTCAGTCGAAAGAGCGACAGCGATGTCCACCAATCTCAGCAGAAGCGATGCGATCTACGCTTCGCTTCGTCGCGCAATCCTCGAACAGGCGTTGAAGCCCGGCACCAAGCTGCCGGAAGATTCCATCGGCGATACGTTCGGTGTCAGCCGCACGAGTGCCCGTAATGCGTTGCTAAGGCTGGCTTCCGATGGCCTTGTCGAGATCAAGCCGAACCGCGGCGCGGCCGTCGCCATGCCGACGTTGGAGGAAGCGGAAGAGGTCTTTGCTCTGAGGCGCTGCCTTGAGCGCGAGGTGATCGAAAAACTCTGCAAGCGCATGCCGCGCGACGGCATCGACGCGTTGATCAGCCATGTTCGGGAAGAAGAAAGGGCGCTTCAGGCATCCTCACCGCGCTCCATCCGGCTTGCCGGCGAGTTTCATATCCTGCTTGCCGAACTCACCGGATCGAAACTGTTGATAGACTTCATCAGCCAGGTCGTCTCGCGCTCGTCGCTGATCCTCGCGCGTTTCGGAAGACCGCATTCAGCCGAATGCGGGATCGACGAACATGTGCAGTTGATCGAGGCGCTCAAGGAGCAGGATCCGCAGACGGCTTGCCGGATCATGGACCACCATTTGCATGCAGTCGAAGACCGCGCCAAGACGGATGACAAGGATGACGGCCCCGACATCACCGAAATTCTCAGCCGCTACATGTCGGCGTCCGATTGACATGAGCCAGCAGGAAAAGACCACTGCGCGGTCCAGGCGCGGCATGGTGACGAGCCCGCATCATCTCGCCAGCGAAGCCGGAGCCAAGGTTCTGCGCCGCGGTGGTACGGCGATCGAGGCGGTGATCGCTGCAGGTGCCGCGCTGACCGTGCTTTATCCGCATTTTTGCGGGCTGGGCGGCGATGCGATCTGGATCATCGCCGACCGCGCCGGCCGGCGCAAGGCGATCATGGGGATCGGCCAGGCAGCAAATGACCTGCCGAAGTTAGAAACCATCCCTGCCCGCGGTCCGCTTTCGGCCCTGACCACCGCAGCAGTCGTCGACAGCTGGGGCGAGGCACTCAGTTTTTCGCAAGAGAACTGGCAGGGTAACGCAAGCTTCGCGTCGCTGCTTGGCGATGCGATCGAGCTGGCGGAAGAAGGTTTTCCGGTCAGCCGCTCGCAACAGCATTGGCATGCTTTTCGAAGCGGCGAGATCGAAAGCTGGCCGGGGGTCGCAAATGCTTTCGTCACGGAAGGACATCAACGTCAACCGCAGCTTGCCGAAGTGCTGAAAGCGATCGCTCTGCATGGGCATCGCGAATTCTACGAGGGCGAACTCGCTAGCCACATCGCCAGGGCACTGGAGGCAGCCGGCAGCCCGATCCGGGCGGACGATCTGGCAAAGACCGTGGCCACCCTTGTCGAGCCGGTGTCGCTCACCTATCGCGATATCGAGCTTCTGGCCCCGCCGCCCCCCTCGCAGGGTATTTCGACACTCGCCATCATGGGCATATTGTCGAATTTCTCGATGCGGAATGTCGATCCGACCTCCGCCGATTTCTACCATCTCTGCGTAGAGGCGGTAAAACAGGCGTTTCACGACCGGGGACAGATCGCCGATCCGGATTTTGCCGCGCAACGTTGTGCAGAATGGCTGGCGGGCGATTATCTTGCGGCCAAGGCGGAGGCGATCGATCCCAAATCCGCCCTGCCCTGGCCTCACCGTTTCCAGACCGGCGATACTGTCTATCTCGCAGCAGTCGACTCCGAAGGCCGATCGGCAAGCGTGCTGCAGAGCACCTATTATGACTGGGGCAGCGGCGTATTGCTGCCGGATAACGGAATTCTCTGGCAGAACCGCGGAGCCGCGTTCAGCACCGATCCGAAAAGCCCGAACGTGCTGGCTCCCGGCAAACGACCCTTCTACACGCTCAATCCCGGCCTTGGCCTGAAGAACGGGATGCCGCATCTTCTCTACGGTACCCAGGGCGCAGACGGCCAGCCGCAGACGCTGACCGTTCTTCTTAGCCGTCTTATAGACCACGGCTTTGACCCACTATCCGCCCTTTCGGCGCCCCGTTTCCTTTTGGGCAGAACCTTCTCCGACACCTGCGACAACCTCAAGATCGAGGATGCCGTCGGCGATGATGTTCTGGCCGAGCTTGCGGGTCGCGGGCACGAGGTCATTCCGATCTCGGCGCTGAATGCCCTTTCCGGTCAGGCCGGCGTCATTCGATTGGACGGTGACGGCTGGACGGACGGGGCGCATGACCCGCGCAGCGATGGCTGCGCCATCGGAATATAGGTTTCAGATGAAAGTCGATCTCGTTCTCCGCAATGCCTTGATCGCCGGCCATCCGGGCCTGGTCGATATCGCCATCAGGGACGGCCTGATTGCAGAAATAGGAAGCCGGATCACTTGCGAGGCGGTCGAGGTAGAGGATCTCAAAGGAGCCTTTGCTTTTCCCGGCTTTGTCGACAGCCATATCCATCTCGACAAGGCCTGCATCATGGAACGCTGCTCGATCTGTGCGGGAACGCTCGAGGAGGCCGTGCGCGAGACGGCGAAGGCAAAGGCCGGGTTCTCGGAGGACGACGTCTACAAGCGGGCATCGGCGCTGGTCGAAAAGGCCATCATGCATGGCACCAACCGCATGCGGACATTCGTTGAAATCGACCCACGCGCCGGAATGCGCTCCTTCGAGGCGATAAAGCGGGTTCGCGAGCATTACGCCTTCGCAATCGATATCCAGATCTGCGCCTTCGCGCAGGAAGGGCTGACACAGGAACCGGAAACGGAAGCCATGCTGGACGACGCACTTGGCTCGGGGGCGGACCTGATCGGCGGCTGCCCCTATACCGATACCGATCCGACAGAACATGTCCGCAGGATCTTTGCACTGGCGCGAAAACATGATGTCGATGTCGATTTCCACCTCGATTTCAGCCTCGATCCGGCAAGAACCGATCTTCCGGCCGTGATCGAAGCGACACGAATAAACGGTTATGCCGACCGCGTGACGATAGGGCATGTCACCAATCTGTCAGCGCTCGATCCCGATGCGCTTTCCACAGTTGGAAAGAAGATTGTCGAGGCGGGTATCGCACTCACGGTCCTGCCTGCAACCGACCTTTTTCTTATGGGGCGGCAATATGGTTCGAATGTTCCGCGCGGTATCGCACCTGCCAACGCCCTTGCAGCTTTGGGCGTCAAAACGGCAATCGCGACCAATAATGTGCTGAACCCGTTCACGCCCTTCGGTGATGCATCGCTGGCGCGCATGGCCAATCTTTATGCCAATGTCATGCAGCTTTCGCGTGACGCCGACATCGAGCTTGTCTTCGACATGGTGGGAGCGCAAGCAGCAGCAATTACCGGCTTTCGACATGATCTGTCGGTCGGCCAACCGGCAGATATCGTCGCTCTCGATGCCGCAAATCCATCCGAGATCGTCCGTTCCTCAGCTCCCACCCTTGCGGGATGGAAGCGCGGGCGAAAGACATTCGTTCGCCCGAAGGCGCGGTTGCTCTGAGGCGATTGCATTTACGTCAGTGCGAGCAATCCGGGATGCCTGTCGGTTTCCCCGGCTGCAGGAATGCTGCTTTGGCTGCCGCGTCGCGAGCAGGCTATACCGGCCGCGACCGAAGCGCGTTCCATGGCCGCCTTGAGCGGCAGGCCGCGATCGAGTGCTGAAGCAAGCACGCCGACAAAGCAGTCGCCGGCCGCTGTCGTGTCCTTTACATCGATCGGCAGAGCCGTGACCCGGATTTCATCTCCATCGACACAGGCTTCCGCACCGTCTCCACCCAGAGTTCGCAGAACGCCGGTGCCAAGGCGGGTCGAGAGCGCTGCGGCGGATGCTCCGCAGCCGAGCCAACCGGCCAGCGCCTCGGCCTCATCTTCGTTGACGACGACAAGGCCGCAGAGCGACAGTATCTTTTCGGACAGCGGGAAGGCCGGAGCGAGGGTGAGGATCGACAGGGCCTTCGAGGCACTTGCGCGGCGGATGAGCTTTTCCACTTCCGCCACATCGTTTTCCATCTGCATCAGCACGACATTTGCCTGCTGCAGCAGATCCTCTTCCACGGCATCCGAAGACACGGAAAGATTGGCGCCGGATGCGACCACGATCATGTTGCGGCCTCTGGCGTCGATATGGATAGAGGCGTTGCCTGTCGGCTCATCCACACGGGCGACACGGCTGATATTCGCCGCAGTGGCAAGGTTCTGCAGACCGATTTCGGCAAGGCTGTCATTGCCGACCGCACCGACCATCACCACTTCGGCGCCATCCCGTGCCGCCGCCAGCGCCTGATTAGCTCCCTTGCCGCCGGCTTCCGTGCGAAAACCCTTGGCAAGCAGGGTCTGCCCCGGTTGCGGCATCTCCTCGACCTCGTAGACGAAGTCGACGTTGATGGAGCCGAAGGTGATGATCATGGCATGTCTTCCTTCAAGCGACCTGAACGAAGTGGCCTTCGCCGGCTTCTTCATAGGTGCGTTTGGGCGGAACGTAATCGGCGGCGCGGAACGGGCTCTTGATCTCGTCATTGGAGATGCGGCGCGTCTGCCGGCGTGACGGATCGGCGATCGGAACCGCCGCCATCAGGCGCTTGGTATAATCGTGCTGCGGGTTTTCGAACACGGCCTGACGCGGGCCGATTTCGACGATTTCACCGAGATACATGACCGCAACGCGGTGGCTGATGCGCTCGACAACCGCCATGTCATGGCTAATGAAGAGGTAACCCAGCCCAAGCTTTTCCTGAAGGTCCAGCATCAGGTTGATGACCTGCGCCTTGACCGACACATCGAGCGCCGAAACGGATTCGTCGGCGATCAACAGCTTGGGTTCCAGAGCAAGCGCACGGGCGATGCAGACACGCTGTCGCTGGCCGCCGGAAAACTCGTGCGGGAAACGATCCGCCATCGACGCGGCAAGACCAACACGCTCCAGGAGTTCACCAACACGGTCACGCGCATTCGATGCACTCACCAGACCATGGGTGATCATCGGCTCGGCGATCGCCTGCCCGACACGAATACGCGGGTTGAGGCTTTCGAACGGATCCTGAAAGATCATCTGCGCTTCGCGGCGAATGTCCGTCAGTTCCGTATTTCCGGCTTTCAGCACGTTCTTGCCATCGATCCGTACTTCGCCCGACACCGGATCGGTGAGGCGGATGATCGAGCGGCCGGTGGTGGACTTGCCGCAACCGGATTCGCCGACCAGCGACAGGGTTTCGCCCTGACGAAGCTCCAGCGAAACACTTTCGACGGCATGGATACGGCCGATCGTCTTGCGCAGGAAGCCCCGCTTGACCGGAAAGCGGGTGATCAGGTTCTCGACCTTGAGGATCGGCGGCTGATCGCGCTTGACGGTGTCTTCGGTCGCCTTGACCGGCTTGATCTCGCCGGTCTGCATGTCGACCTGCGGGAACCTCAGCGGACGATCCTTGCCGGTCATCGAGCCAAGCTGCGGCACAGCCGACAGAAGCGCACGGGTATAGGGATGTCTTGCGCCGGCAAAGAGATCGTGCGTCGTGCCGGTCTCGACCTGCTCGCCGCGGTACATGACGACGGTGCGGTCGGAAATTTCCGCGACCACGCCCATGTCATGGGTGATGAAGAGGACTGACATGCCCTCCTCTTCCTGCAATGTCTTGATCAGTTCGAGGATCTGCGCCTGGATGGTGACGTCGAGAGCCGTGGTCGGCTCATCTGCGATCAGCAGCTTGGGATCACAGGCAAGCGCGATGGCGATGACGACACGCTGGCGCATGCCGCCCGAAAAGTTCATCGGATATTCGTTGAGGCGCGCCTTGGCCGAGGGAATCCGGACCTTTTCGAGAAGCCGTACGGCTTCAGCCTGAGCTTGGCTTTCCGACATGCCGCGATGCTGACGCAGCACTTCGGTGATCTGCTCACCGATCTTCAGGACCGGGTTGAGCGAGGTCATCGGTTCCTGAAAGATCATGCCTACACGGTTGCCGCGGATCTTCTGCATGTCTTCGAGCGGGATGGACAGAAGATCCTTGCCCTCGAATTCAATCTTGCCGGTCACGCGGGAGTTTCCGGGCGACAGCAGGCGCATGATCGACATGGCCGTGACGCTCTTGCCGGAACCGGATTCCCCGACGACGGCAACGGTTTCCTTCGGTGCGATGTCGAAGCTCACATCTTTGACGACATTGCGCCACTCGCTACCGACGCGGAAAGCCGTGTTGAGGTTGGAGATGGAGAGAATTGGACTTGTCATGATCTTAGCCCTCACGACGCGGATTGAGGATGTCGCGCAGGCTGTCACCGATCAGGTTGATCGCGACGATGAGCAACAGAAGGGCGATGCCCGGGAAGAGGCTGATCCAGTAATCGCCGGAGAGCAGATATTCGAAACCGTTCGAGATCAGGAGACCCAGCGACGGTTCGGTGACCGGCAGGCCGATACCGAGGAAGGAGAGTGTCGCTTCCAGCATGATTGCATAGGCAACGCGCATGGTGGCGACCACGATCAGAGGCGGCAGGCAGTTGGGCAGGATGTGCCGGAACAGGATGCTGCGGTCCGGCAGCGCCATCGAGCGGGCGGCATCGACATAGGCGCGCTTGCGCTCCACCAGTGCCGAACCGCGGATCGTACGGGCATAATAGGCCCACTGCGTCACGACGAGCGCCAGAATGATCTTGTCTACGCCCTGACCGAGAATGGCGAGGAAGATCAGCGCGATCAGGATGGCGGGGAAGCTGAGCTGAATGTCGACGATACGCATCAGGATCGAGTCGGTCCGGCCACCGACATAGGCGCTGATGAGGCCGATGGAGGCGCCGATGACCAATGCGATCGCCGCGCTGGAAAGGCCGACGAGGATGCTGGTGCGCAGGCCATAAAGGATGGCGCTGAACAGATCGCGCCCCTGTGTGTCGGTGCCGATCAGGTAGGTCATGCCCGACATGCTTTCCGAACCCGGCGGCAGGCGACCATCCATGATGTCGAGCTGTGCGAGATCGTAAGGGTTCTGCGGTGCAATCAGCGGCGCGAAGATCGCCGCAAGAATGAAGATGGTCACCAGCACCATGCCGAGTAGCGCAAGCTTGTCATGCAGCAAGGCATAGATGATTTCGCGCGCGGGCGAACGGGAGGTGGATTTTGCACCGCTGTTTGCAGTGGCATGAACTGAAGTGGTGGAGGACGAAGTATTGTCGGTCATCACGAGTTCCCCTCAAGACGGACGCGGGGATCGACGATCGAGTAAAGAATGTCGACCAGAAGGTTGATGACGCTGAACATCACGACGGTAATCATCAGGTAGGCGAGTATAACGGGGCGATCGAGAACACCGATGGCATCGATGATCAGCTTGCCCATGCCCGGCCATGCAAAGATGGTTTCGGTCACGACCGCAAAGGCGATCAGCGAACCGAGTTCGAGGCCGATGACGGTGATCAGCGGGATGAGTGTATTCTTCAATACGTGCACGGTGACGATACGGCGTTCCGGCAGTCCCTTGGCACGGGCGAAACGGACGAAATCGAGCTGCATGGTTTCCATCACGCCGGCGCGGGTGAGGCGGATGACCAGCGAGATCTTGAACAGCGCCAGATTGAAGGCGGGCAGGAACAGATGCGACAGGCCATCCCATGTGAACATCGACAGCGGCACGCCAAACACATTGACGGTATCGCCACGGCCCGATGACGGCAGCCAGCCGAGATAGACGCTGAAATACATGATCATGACGAGGCCGATCCAGAAGGTCGGCAGGCTGAAGCCGAGGATCGAGAAGGTCATGATCGATTTTGAGATAAATCCCTTGGGCTTCAAGCCGGCATAAACGCCGAGCGGAATACCGATGACCAGCGCCATGGCGAGCGCCACGAAAGCCAGTTCCAAGGTCGCCGGCATCCGGTTCAGGATCAGCGTCAGGGCCGCCTGGTTGAACACGAATGAATTGCCGAGATCACCGGAGAGAGCGTTGGTCAGAAAGATCCAGTACTGCTCCCAGACCGACTTATCGAGACCGAAGGCCTGAATGACCTGCAGGCGTTCGGCCGGTGTCGCGGTCGGGCTCAAGAGGACGTCGACCGGGTTGCCGACGAGAAAGAGGCCAGCAAAGACCAGAACAGACATGACGAAAAGTGTGAGCACGGTCTGCAGGGACCGGCTTAATAGATATCCGCTCATGCGTGTGAGCCTCCCATAGTTCGGCTACCGAACGTTTCCCCGCCATGGCGGGCAATGCGCTCGATCAGCAATTCGATGAACCCGGTTTCGTCGACATCGGTGACGACAGTGGTATTGGCTGGCCGGTTCATCTTGTTGTAGAAATCGGCATAGGTATAACCCATCGTCAGGCCGCTAACCTGCGCGCCGACAAAAGCCTCGCGGCTGGTAAACAGTTCGGGGCGGATGAGCCAGGCGATAGTCGTCGCATCATGGATCGGGCCGCCCGGACGACCGAAGCGCTTTTCGTCGCTGCGGTCGAAAGTGGTGAAGAGATTGTAGAGTGCGGCACCCGCCTCGCCGCCGGCGCGGAACCGCTCGAAATGGTCTGCCGTAAACAAAGCCTGAAAGGTCATGTCGAGGGGCATCAGCACGATCGGCACGCCGGACTGGAAAACGATCTCGGCCGCGTGCGGATCGGCATAGATGTTGAACTCCGCCCAGGGCGTGCGATGGCCAAGCGCCGTGAAGGCACCGCCCATCGATACGATCTGGCGAATGCCGCGCGCGACATCCGGATGCTGGATCAGCGCCAGTGCGACATTCGTGAGCGGTCCGATGGCGCAAATGGTGATCTGCTCACCCGCCGTTACGGCGGCGCGAGCCGAACGCACGATAAACTGGATTGCACTCTCTTCTGCCGGCACGACATCGCCCGCCTTGACCAGCTTGTCATCGAACGAACCGATGCGAGCGTATTTGCCATAAACCTGTTCGCGCACAAGCGGGCCACTTGCGCCGGCAAAAACCGGCACGTCACGGCGGCCGCTCACGCCCACCAGCTTGCAGGCATTCGTAACCGTATGTTCCAGCGAAACATTGCCGGCCACGATAGAGAGGCCGAGAACCTCGATTTCCGGCGAGGCAAGCGCCATCAGGATGGCGGCGGCATCGTCCACGCCCGGATCCGCATCGATGATGACCTTGTGGCTGCTCATGCGACAGCCTTTTCGTCAGCGTAGCGCGACAGGCGCTCCAGGAAAAAGGCAGTCACGCCTTCCGCATCGACCTTGGTGACGATGTCTGCATTCGGCGCCAGCCCGCTCTTGCCATACCAGTCGGCAATCGTCTGGCCCATGCAAAGCTCGCTTTCGTATTCGACGAAGACGCGCGCCTTCTGCGTCTCGAACAAATGCGGCGCGAGGATGTAGGCCATGACCAGCGGGTCATGAAGCGGGCCGCCGCGCGAGCCGTAACGGCGCACGTCGTTGCGGTCCCAGAAAGCCATGAGTTCGGCCAGCGTTTCGGAAATACGGCCGCTGACGCGCGAAAACTCGGCGACATGCTCCGGCTTCAGCATCACCTGATGGGTCGCGTCGAGCGCCAGCGCCACGATCGGGATGCCGCTCGAAAATACAATATGCGCGGCGTGTGGATCGGCGAGAACGTTGAATTCCGAGGTCATCGTGCGGTTGCCCGGCTCGCGATAGGCACCGCCCATCATGACGATGCGTTCGATACCGTCGGCCAATTGCGGTTTCATCCGTAGGGCCACCGCAACATTGGTGAGCGGTCCAAGGCAGCAGAGCGTGATGCGCTCACCGGTTTCGGCAGCATTGCCAAGCGCTTCGATAAGAAAATCGACGGCGGACATCGCTTCCGCCTTCTTCACCGGCTCCGGCAGCGTCGTGTTGCCGAGGCCCGTCTTGCCATGGAACTGTCCATGGATCGGCTCGCGCAGCATCGGCCGGAAACAACCGGCATAGACGGGGATATCAGTGCGGTTTCCGAGCTCGCAAACTTGCAGCGCATTACGCACCGTACGCTCCAGCGGCTGGTTGCCGCAGACCGGAGTTATACCAAGGATCTTCAGTTCCGGCGAAACGAATGCGGTCAAAAGCGCAATCGTGTCATCGATACCGGGATCACAATCGACGATGATCGAAGTCGGCTTCATACAAAATGCCTTCAATGTGGGAATCAGAAACGTCAAAGGGCGCCGATACTGCGCAAAACGCCGGCGATTTCCTCGCGCGCCGCGTCATTCAGCGGCATTTGCGGATGCATCGGCGCACCAACGGCAAATCCCTGCAGGTCGAGCGCCGTCTTGATGCAGGCGGCGATCGAGTATTTCGCAAAAACCTCGTTCAGCTTCCAGAGCGGCCGCTGCAGCTCCATTGCCCGCGCCCAATCACCCGCCTTGGCGGTTTCGTAGAGTTCAATGCTCTGTCTGGGCGCGATACAGGCCGGTCCAGCCATCCAGCCAACCCCGCCGATCATCATCACGCAGGTCGGAATGTGTGCGGAAGCTGCAAACACTTCCATCCGGCCACGCGTCCGCTCGATGATGGAGAGAAGACGACCGGTATTGGTGGAGGCATCCTTAATGTAACGAATATTGTCGATGCGGCTAAGGCGCTCGATCACCGGGAGCGACAGGTCGGAGCGCTGGAACTGCGGGTTGGTGTAGAGCACCACGGGGCGCCCTTTTGCCGCCTTGGCGATTGCGGTGAAATACGCTTCAACGCCCTCGTCGCTGATCGGGAAGTAGGCTTCCAGGATGGCCAGAATCCCGTCGGCGCCCGAGTTCACCATATATTCGGTCTGGGCAACGGCATCGGCTGTTGATGTCGACGCCACGCCGGCGACAACGGGGACACGGCCACTGCTGGCCGAGATCACCGTGTCGACGACGCGGCGCCTTTGCTCTTGGGAGAGATAGGCAAATTCACCAGTGCTGCCGAGCGGCGCGAGGCCATGGACACCTTCATCGATGAGATGGTCCACCAGATCTGCAAGCAGATTCCGCATCACATTGCCGGCTTCGTCGATCGGCGAAACGAGATAGGGAAATACACCGCTGAAGGACATGGTGAACCGCTCCTCTTTCGATCAGTTCGGCTTCACGTAATAGGGAAGCGTGTAGCCGTCGGAGCGACCCGCATAGTTTATGTCGCTCTTCACCGCCCAGGTATTGGCGAGATAGAAGACCGGGATGACGCCGAGGTCGGTCATCGCGATTTCCGTGGCCTTCTTCAGCAGGTCCTCGCGCTTGGCATCGTCCAGCGTTGCACGGGCTTCGTTGAGCGCCTTGTCGAATTCCGGGTTGGAATAACGACCGCGATTGCCCTGGCCGGCCTTTTCGCCATAGGTCTCAAGGATAGGCCCGAGAACGCCCGAAGCTTCGCCGGTTTCGACGGCAGCACCACCCATGATGAACGAGAACTCGAGGTTCGAGGCGCGGGTGAAATAAACGCTGCCTGGCAGGGTGGCGACTTCGGTCTTCACGCCGACGCGGCTGAAGAACTGGCCGATTGCCTGTGCCACCTTGCTGTCGTTCGGATAACGGTCGTTGGAGGCATGGAAGGTCAGCGCAAAACCATCCGGGTAACCGGCCTTGGCAAGCAGTTCCTTCGCCTTGTTCGGATCATAGGCATCGACCTTGATGGCCGGATCATAACCGAAATAACCCTCCGGCACGACCTGGCCGGCAGGTACGCCCTGCCCGTCCATTATCCGATCGACCAGCGCCTCGCGGTTGATCGACAGCGAAAGCGCACGGCGCACATCGGCGTTCAAGAGCGGGTTCTTGCCGTCAGGACCCTTGGCGAACGGCGATTGTTCGCGGTTCTGGTCCATATGCAGATACATGATGCGGTTGCCGGCAATGTTGACGACCTTCATCTTGTCGGAGGCTTCCAGGCGGCGGGTATCGGCCGTCGGGATGTTTTCGATCATGTCGACATCGCCCGAAAGCATGGCGGCAACACGGGCGCTCGGGTTCTTGAAGACACGGAAGGTGACCTTGTCCCACTGAGCCTTTTCGCCCCAATAGGCATCGTTTTTCTCAACGACGACGTTATCATCCGGAGACCACGAAACGAACTTGAACGGCCCGGTGCCGATGACGCCCTTGCCAGTGTTCATCTCACCGGTCGTGACCTTTTCCATCTCGGCCGGCAGGATGGCGATACGGCTGAGGTTGTTCAAGAGCAGCGGCGTCGGGCCGGAGGTCTTGATGCGCACCGTCAGTGGATCGACTGCCGTCACGTCGGTGATCGCCTTCACATAGGCGGCAAACGAGCTAGGGCTGTTGGTGGATGCAAGCGGAATGCGCTTGATGCTGGCGACCACGTCTTCAGCGGTGAAATCGCTGCCGTCGTGGAATTTCACGCCTTCACGCAGCTTGAATTCCCAGGTCGTGTCATCAACGATCTGCCAGGAGACTGCCAAAGCCGGCTGGATCTGCTGCTTGTCGTCCTGATTGACAAGGCCGTCGAAAATATTGCGCGCCATCGCGCTATTGGGGCCGACGACATAGAATTGCGGATCCATGGATGTCGTCGAGGCGGAAAGACCGACGGTCAAATCCTTTGCCTGGCTTGCGAGCGGCATGGCGGAAACAGACGCGACCAATGCGGCTGCGAACACAGAAAACTTCATGGTGAGGACTCCTCCGGGTTGTCCAATCTCCGCACTCTCCCTGCGGGGTGGAGATGAGTTAAAGCTTTCTTACAAGAAAGAAAAATTGCATTTTGTACTCGATCCATGCCTAAATGTTATGGAGAGGATACCAGCATGCGATTGAAACCACGTCAGGTAGAGGCATTCAGGGCCGTGATGATGGCCGGGGGCATTACCGCGGCGGCAGATGCCCTCAATGTTACCCAACCCGCCGTCAGCCGGTTGATCCGCGATCTCGAGGACGTCGTTCAGATGACATTGTTCGAGCGGATCGGCGCACGCCTCATACCGACCGCAGAGGCGACCCAGCTCTATCGGGAGGTCGAGCGGCTTTATCTGGGTCTCGACCAGATTGCCCAGGCCGCCGACGATATCCGCCTGCACAAGAATACCGTTCTTCGTATCGGCAGCGTGACATCACTTGTCCGTCCCTATCTGCATCGGGCCATAGTCGACGTGATCGGCGAGCGGCTGGATATTCCTCTGGTTATCGAGGTCGAGAACAGTCGTTACATCTGGGACATGGTCGAGCGGAACCGCTACGATCTCGGCCTGGTCTTCGCTTCACCGCGCATGGCCGACAAAAACGCCGTTCGTCTGCACAGCACGCACGCCGTTGCCGCGATGGCGCCGGGCCATCGTTTGGCGGGGCGTTCCGTCATTACGCCCTCCGATCTCATCGATGAGCGGGTGCTGATACCAGGCCGGAATTCGCCTTTGCGCCTCTCGCTCGACAGGGCCTTTTCTCGCGAGGAGCATCAGCCGGTCAGCACTATGGAAACATCCATGCTGAACTGCTGCTACTTCGCCGCCGCCGGCATGGGAGTGGGGATCGTCGATCACACCAGCCTCAGGTCCGCGGAGGCGGATGTGATCTCCATCCCGTTCGAACCGAATATCGAGGTTTCCTATTTCGCCATACGCCCGAGCGGCGGTCAACGGATCGCCATCCTCGACGAGATCATCAACAGGATCCAGCACCTGATCCAGAACTGACCCAGAGCGAGCCTTTCCTGCCGGCGCTTCGTTACGGCTGATTGGCGGCCTTTCGCACTGGAGCCAGCAATTCCGCCTGATCGGCAATGATGGAAGCAGCCTCGGCCCTCAAGACGTCCTTTGCGTTCTTGCGGGCATTCTCAAGCGCAAGATCCGCACTCAGACTGCGCTCGTTGGCCTGCAAGCCGTCATCCTCGCCACGCAGCACGCCGTCATCACCTTCTGCACGTGCCTTCAGGCGGCTTTCAAGGGCTTTCATCTCTTCTCGGCGCTCGGCCTCATTCAGGGAGATGACGCGCTTTTCCCGTTGCGCCTTCAACTCCGCAGCGTCTTCGACGAAACGCTGAAAATCCTTATCGTCTTTCACGCGGGCTTCATGACGGCTCAGGAGTTGCGGCAGCAACGAAGTCGTCTTGTTTGATGCGGTATATCTGGCAGGCTTGATCTTGTCCCACGGCAAGGCATTGTCATAGCTCGACTCGCCAACGATCTTCGGATCAAGGAGACCCGGCAAAGTAATGTCAGGCGTCACACCACGAAGCTGGGTCGTGCCGCCGTCTATCCTGAAAAACTGCGCGATCGTCAGCTTCAACTGGCCGTATTTCGGCGTATTGTTGCGAACGGCCTGGTCGAGATCGATGACAGTCTGCACTGTGCCCTTGCCGAAACTGGGCTCGCCGATGATCACGCCGCGACCGTAATCCTGTATCGCCGCTGCAAAGATTTCTGATGCCGACGCAGAGCCGCGATTGATCAGCACGCCGACCGGGCCAGCCCAGGCCGGCTTGGAAAGATCATCGCTTTCGACCTCGACCCTGCCCGCCGCATCGCGTTGCTGAACGACCGGACCCTTGCCGACGAACAGACCGGTCAGGTCGATCGCTTCGGTCAGCGAACCGCCGCCATTGTCGCGCAAGTCGATCAGGACGCCATCGACCTTTTCCTGCTTCAACTCCCCGAGAAGCTTGGCGACGTCGCGGCTGGCGCTTCGGTAGTCCTTGTCGCCTTTGCGGCGCGCATCGAAATCCTCGTAGAAGGCCGGCAGGGTAATGACCCCGATCTTGCGGGGCACACCATGATCATCGATGGGCAGGACGGTTTTCTTCGCAGCCTGTTTTTCAAGGCTGATCTTGTCGCGCACCAGGCTGATCACCCGATGGCTTGCATTCGCGGCAGTCTCGGCGGGAAGGATATCGAGCCGCACGACGGAGTCCTTCTCGCCGCGGATAAGCTGGACAACTTCGTCGAGGCGGATGCCGACGACTTCCTTGACCGCGCCATCCTTGCCCTGGCCAACGCCGATGATGCGATCTCCGACCCCCAGCTGCCCGGATAGCTGGGCCGGACCGCCGGGCACGAGTTCGCGAATGGTCGTGTAGCCGTCCCGTTCCTGCAGAACCGCCCCGATGCCGACCAGCGAAAGCTTCATCGAAATGTCGAAATCAGCCGAGGCGGCAGCACCGAAATAGTCGGTATGCGGATCGACGGAGGTTGTGTAGGCAGCCATGAAGGACTGGAACACGTCATCACTCTTGTAGGTGTAGACGCGCTGCTGGATGTTCTCGTAACGCTTGTCGAGCGTATTGCGAATTGTGTCGCTTGTCTGGCCGGCTAGTTTCAGCCGCAGCCAGTCGTTCTTGACACTCTTGCGCCACAGGTCATGAAGCTGTGCTTCCGATTGCGCCCATGGGTCATCCTCACGCGACAGAGGAAAATCTTCCTTGGCGCTGAAATCGAAGCCCTGCTTGAGCAGGTCCCGCGCATATGCCATGCGATCGACAACGCGCTGCGAATAGACGTTGAATATCGAAAACGGGATCTTCAGGTCTTCGTTGACGATGGCATCGTCGATCCTGGTCTTGTTGACCATGAACTTGTCGATATCGGCCTGCAGGAAAAAGCTCCGGTCCGGATCGAGCGACTTCAGATATCGATCCATGATTTTCGCAGACAGGGCATCGTCGAGCGGAACCGGCTTGTAGGCATAGCGCTCAAGGAATTGCGCGCTCAGATTTGCGGCCTCCGCCTGGCTCTTTTGCGGCGCAAGAACCGGTGGCGGGCCAAGCTCCAGGGCATAGGCCGACGGTGCCATTAGAAGAAACAGGCCAACGAAACCGTAACGAGCGCGCATTCAGCTATAATCCCAAGTGCAGAATAAACAGACTGTCAGGTGTTGCATCAACCGTGCCGTTTTAGCAACCCAACTCTATGCGCAATAATTTGTGTCTAACGCCCACATTATCGACAAAATTGCTGTCGCGAGCCGGCTCCCGCTCTGCCCTGCCGTCGCCTTGCGCCATGTTTTCCGGTCGCCATCACATTTTCCTTCATGGTCTTAAGACTGAAACCGGCCTTTCCCTCGCTCCGGTTTTGCTATCTTTATATGTGTCTGCATTCGCACATTCTTTGGGAGGAAATATGTGGGCAATGTTGAACGAGGTCGAGAAGCGTCGCGCGGAGGCGAGGCTGGGCGGCGGCGTCAGGCGGATCGAGGCCCAGCATGCCAAAGGCAAGCTGACGGCCCGCGAACGGATCGAGGTGCTGCTCGACGAGGGTTCGTTCGAAGAATTCGACATGTATGTCACCCATCGCGCCGTAGATTTCGGCATGGCGGACCAGAAAGTCGCCGGTGATGGCGTAGTCACAGGGTGGGGCACGATCAACGGCCGGCAGGTCTACGTCTTTTCCCAGGATTTCACCGTACTCGGCGGCTCGCTGTCGGAAACCCATGCGCAAAAGATCTGCAAGATCATGGATATGGCGGTGCGGGTCGGCGCACCGGTGATCGGCTTGAACGATTCAGGCGGCGCGCGTATCCAGGAAGGTGTCGCCTCGCTTGCCGGTTATGCCGAAGTGTTTCGCCGCAATGCCGAGGCATCCGGCGTCATTCCGCAGATTTCCGTGATCATGGGCCCCTGCGCCGGCGGCGCCGTCTATTCGCCTGCCATGACCGATTTCATCTTCATGGTCCGGGATTCCTCCTACATGTTCGTCACCGGCCCGGATGTGGTGAAAACGGTGACAAACGAGATCGTGACCGCGGAAGAACTGGGAGGCGCAGCCACCCACACGCAAAAGTCATCCGTGGCCGACGCGGCATTTGAAAACGATATCGAGGCGCTGGAAGCGGTTCGCCGGCTTTTCGATTTCCTACCGCTCAACAATCGCGACAGGGTTCCGATCAGGCCGGTTCACGACGACCCATCACGGGTCGAAATGCGGCTCGACACGCTGGTGCCGGACAGCGCGGCCAAACCCTATGACATGAAGGAACTGATAACGGCACTTGCGGACGAAGGCGATTTCTTCGAGATCCAGCAGGCCTTCGCGAAAAACATCGTCACCGGCTTCATCCGCATCGAAGGCCAGACGGTCGGCGTCGTTGCCAACCAGCCGATGGTTCTGGCCGGCTGCCTGGACATCGATTCATCGCGCAAGGCGGCGCGGTTCGTCCGTTTCTGCGATGCCTTTTCCATTCCTATCCTGACGCTGGTCGACGTCCCCGGTTTCCTGCCGGGCACCGCGCAGGAATATGGTGGTGTCATCAAGCATGGCGCAAAACTGCTGTTTGCCTATTCGGAGGCGACTGTACCGATGGTGACGCTGATCACCCGCAAGGCCTATGGCGGCGCCTATGACGTGATGGCATCAAAACATATCGGCGCCGATATCAACTATGCATGGCCAACAGCTGAGATCGCGGTGATGGGCGCCAAGGGGGCGACCGAAATTCTCTATCGCTCCGAACTTTCAGACCCGGACAAGATCGCGGCCCGCACGAAGGAATACGAGGAACGTTTCGCCAATCCCTTCGTTGCCGCCGAGCGCGGTTTCATCGACGAGGTGATCATGCCGCATTCGTCCCGTCGCCGTATCGCCCGCGCCTTTGCCTCGCTGCGCAACAAGCAGGTAACGACGCATTGGAAAAAACACGACACGATACCGCTCTGAAGGCCCGCAACCATGTTCAAGAAAATCCTCATCGCCAATCGTGGCGAAATCGCCTGCCGGGTTATCAGAACAGCGCAGAAGATGGGCATCGCAACCGTCGCCGTCTATTCGGACGCCGATGCGAATGCCCTGCATGTGTCGATGGCCGACGAGGCGGTGCATATCGGCCCCGCACCTTCCAACCAGTCCTATATCGTCATCGACAAGATACTCGATGCGATCGCCCGGACCGGTGCGGATGCCGTACATCCGGGTTATGGCTTTCTGTCGGAAAATGCCGCTTTCGCCGCCGCACTCGAAAAAGCCGATGTCACCTTCATCGGCCCGCCCGTGAAGGCCATCGAGGCAATGGGCGACAAGATCACCTCGAAAAAGATCGCTTCGAAGGCCGGTGTCTCGACCGTGCCCGGGCATATGGGCCTGATCGAAGATGCCGACGAGGCGGTGAAGATTTCCTCTTCGATCGGCTATCCGGTCATGATCAAGGCCTCCGCAGGCGGCGGCGGCAAGGGCATGCGCATCGCCTGGAACGACGCGGAAGCCCGCGAGGGTTTCCAGTCGTCCCGCAACGAGGCGAAAAGCTCGTTCGGCGACGACCGTATCTTCATCGAGAAGTTCGTCGACCAGCCGCGCCATATCGAGATCCAGGTTCTGGGCGACCAGCATAAAAACACGCTTTATCTCGGCGAACGCGAATGCTCCATCCAGCGGCGCAACCAGAAGGTCATCGAGGAAGCCCCCTCGCCTTTCCTCGATGATGCGACCCGCAAGGCGATGGGGGAACAGGCGGTAGCACTTGCAAAGGCCGTCGGTTATTTCTCCGCGGGCACGGTCGAATTCATCGTCGACGGCAACCGGAATTTCTATTTCCTCGAAATGAATACCCGCCTGCAGGTGGAGCATCCGGTGACCGAACTCGTCACCGGCATCGACCTCGTCGAGCAGATGATCCGCGTTGCAGCTGGCGAAAAGCTTTCGTTCAAGCAGAAGGACGTATCACTCAGGGGATGGGCGATCGAAAGCCGACTTTATGCCGAAGACCCCTATCGCAATTTTCTGCCGTCGATCGGCCGGCTTTCCCGTTACCGCCCGCCGGTCGAGGGGCTGCAAGATAGCGGCGCCGTTATCCGCAACGATACCGGTGTTTTCGAAGGCGGCGAGATATCGATGTATTATGATCCGATGATCGCCAAGCTCTGCAGCTGGGCCGAGGACCGGAAAGCCGCAATAGACGCCATGGGGACGGCTCTCGATGCGTTCGAGGTGGAAGGGATCGGTCACAACCTTCCCTTCCTGTCTGCCGTGATGGGGCAGGAAAGGTTCCGCTCCGGCGAGCTGACGACCGCCTATATCGCTGAAGAGTTTCCGGATGGCTTTTCCGGTGTGGAGCCCGATGTCGGCGACGCGCGCAAGCTTGCGGTCATTGCAGTGCTGGTCAACCAGGCTTTGGAGGAACGCGCAAGCTGGATTTCCGGCACGCTGTCCAAACGCCGCCGGGCGGTGGCGAAGGACTGGGTCGTGACACTTTCGGCCGGGGCAAAGTCCACATTCGAAGGCCCGGTCACGCTCGATACGGCGGCCGATGGAGCCTTCGTGCGTTTCGACGATGCCCATCATATCTCTGCTGCGACCGGCTGGTTTCCGGGGCAGAGTCTTGGGGATTTCCATGTCGGCGGTGAGAGCCTGATGGTGAAGGTTGATCTGGTGGGGTCGGCCATCCGGCTGCGCTGGCACGGCATGGATATTCTGGCGCGGGTGCGCTCGCCGCGCATTGCCGAGCTTGCCAAGCTCATGCCGGTCAAGCTGCCGCCGGACACGTCGAAAATGCTGCTTTGCCCGATGCCCGGGGTCATCACTTCGATCGCAGTGAGCGCGGGTGACAAGGTGGAGGCCGGCCAGACGCTTGCCACGGTCGAGGCGATGAAGATGGAAAACGTTCTGAAGGCCGAGAAAGCGGCGCTTGTCAAACGCGTTGCCGCCACACAAGGCCAAAGCCTTGCCGTGGACGAATTGATCATCGAATTCGAATGATCTGATCGCCGGGTGACATTGCCGCCATTGATCATAACCGCTCATGTCGAGCTTGACGACATGGAGCCATTCGATCGTCTCCGACAGGAGCATTTTCCGCCTGCCCGCAATTTCCTCAAGGCGCACGTCACCATCTTCCACCATCTCCCCGGCCAGCGGCTCGCGGCGGTCAAGGAGATCTTGGCCGAAACGCTGCTGGAGCGGACAGATTTCCTCGCAACCGTCAGCGGCATTCAGCATCTGGGAGCAGGCGTCGCATTCAAGATCGAAAGCCCCGAACTGCAGGAGCTGCGAGCCGAACTCTCCCGTCGTTTCGGCTCCTGGCCCGGCCCGCAGGATCTGCAGAAATTCCGCCCGCATATCACGATCCAGAACAAGGTATCGCGGGCAAAAGCCGACCAGTTGTTTTTCGAGCTGACCAGCCGGTTCGAACCGAAATCCATCCGCATGACCGGGCTCGATCTATGGAGTTATCTGGGCGGCCCGTGGCGTCATGAAGGCTTGATGTCATTATCGGATCGAGAGGGGCAGCAGCCCCAGTCATCCGGCGCGGGACACTGATCCTCCGTACTCTTGGAAACGTTTTCGCAATTTCATCAAAAAACCGAGCCATCGTCGGAACCGGAAGCCCTGACAGGCATTACGCCCTCGTTCTTTCTCTCACCACAAGCTTGATGTCCGAGGATTGATGATATGCCCAACGCAAGCAACCTTTTACGCTTAGGCCACATCGTGCTCACGGACTTTGGACCGTCATTCTCGATCCTCCTGTCGATTTTCGCCTTGGGTGCCTGGGTTTTGGGCCTTCAGTTTGGAAGCGTGCTGCACGACTTTCCCGACTACGGAGACAGCGTGTTTCAGAATATGCGGTCGTCGACGATTTCCGATTTCATCGGATAAACACCGCCCGGCCCTAAACGAGCCGGACGCGTATTGCGTGAGGAAACTACCTTACCACTCGGCGAAGCTTCCATCCTCATGGCGCCAGATCGGATTGCGCCAACGATGGCCTTCCTTGGATCGTTCAATCACATAGGCTTCGTCGACTTCAACACCGAGGCCCGGCCCCTGTGGAATGCTGACAAAGCCATCGGCGTAATGGAAGACTTCCTTGTTTGAGATATAGTCGAGGATGTCATTGCCCTGGTTATAATGGATGCCGAGGCTCTGTTCCTGAATGAACGCGTTATAGGAGACGGCATCGACCTGCAGGCAGGCGGCAAGCGCAATCGGGCCGAGCGGGCAATGTGGCGCCAACGCCACATCATAGGCTTCCGCCATGGCGGCTATCTTGCGGCATTCGGTAATCCCGCCAGCATGCGATAGATCCGGCTGGATGATGTCGACATAACCGTCCGACAGAACCTGCTTGAAATCCCAGCGTGAGAACAGCCGCTCACCGAGCGCGATCGGTGTCGAGCAATGGTTGGCGATCTCTTTCAGCGTCTCGCGGTTCTCGGAAAGCACCGGTTCCTCAATGAACATCAGTTTGTAGGGCTCGAGTTCCTTGGCAAGGACTTTTGCCATCGGCTTGTGGACACGGCCATGGAAATCGACGCCGATGCCGATATGCGGGCCAACGGCTTCACGTATGATGGCGATCGTCTCGACGGCCTTTTCAACCTTTTCATTTGTATCGACGATCTGCATTTCCTCGCAGCCGTTGAGCTTGATGGCCTTGAACCCGCGGGCAACCACGTCCTTTGCATTGTTGGCGACATCCGACGGGCGATCGCCGCCGATCCAAGAATAGACTTTGATCCGATCCCTTACCTGGCCGCCCAGGAGCGAATGGACCGGCTGGCCCAACGCCTTGCCCTTGATGTCCCAGAGCGCCTGGTCGATGCCGGCGAGCGCCGACATGTGAACGGCCCCTCCTCGATAGAACCCGCCGCGATAAAGAACAGTCCAGTGATCCTCGATCAGAAACGGGTCCTTGCCGATCAGGTAATCGGACATCTCATGCACGGCGGCCTCGACCGTCAGTGCTCTGCCCTCGACCACCGGCTCACCCCAACCGACGATGCCTTCGTCGGTCTCGATCTTCAAAAACAGCCAGCGCGGCGGGACGATGTAGGTGGTAAGCTTGGTAATCTTCATCAAAGTGCTCCAAATATGAAGTCGTGCGGCTGCATTGCCGACTATAGCGCGGACTATGGTGTTCCTTTTGCTCCAGAAACGGTCGGCACCAGGCGATCTAATCCTCGCTGACAAGGATTAAAATTCATAGGATGGATGTCAATATAAATATGATTTATTTCTGGATTTGATCCAAAAATAAGATCGTTCCATACTATGAATTGCAAACGACAAACGGCACCCCGCAGGAGAGAGATCGAGCAATGACAAAAGAGGGCTCTCTGCTGAGAAACGCTTCGATGACACGGGTGCTGACAGAGGACGGCGAACCGATCGCACAGCGCGGAAAACGAACTGTCCGAGAAGCGCTGCTTCACTGTCTTATCGAAATGATCGTATCGGGGGCGTTTGCCGAAAACTCCACCCTGCCTAACGAGGCCGAGCTTACCGAACGTTTTGGCGTCAGCCGCACCAGCCTGCGGGAAGCCATGCAATATCTCTCTGCCCTCGGCATGGTTCGATCGCGAACAAGAGCCGGCACTACCATCCTGCCGAAGGAAAACTGGAACTATCTTGATCCGATCGTCCTTGAGGTCATACTGTCGGTCGGAGCTGACGACGCCTTTTATTCCTCGCTGATCGACGCTAGACAACTCTTAGAACCTGCAGCAGCCGCGCAAGCGGCCGCCAATGCCAACGCGCGCCAGCTCTACCAGATTTCAAAAGCATTCGAGGACATGGTCGAGGCCAACTCCCGAGATACAGAGGCCTGGAGTCGGGCCGATCTGGAATTCCATACCGCAATCATCAATGCCAGCGGAAACTGGGTCTACCGGCAGTTCGCAAGCGCCATCCAGGCAGCGCTGCTCGCGAGCTTCCGGCTCACCAACCGTGCCAGCCAATCACACGAACAGGCGATCTTGAGTCATCAGGTTGTATTGGAGGCCATTCGCATGCGACGACCCGAGGCAGCGCACCATGCCATGGCACACCTTATCGGCGCGGCACGAATAGAAATGACTGAAGCACTTCGACAAGCAAGTATGGTTTTTCAGCAGCCAAAGCCATAACAGGATATTGAATAAATCCTACAATACATCAAGATCATATGCGATTTTCTGCCACTTCATGCGTGAGAGGGCTGCGGGCCGCTTGACGTAATCCCGTCAATCGTTGACAACTCCAGCAACGAGAGACAGACCGGTCTTGCTTCCGTCGATTTGGGACCGTCTATGGATCATCGAAGTAATAGGCCCAAAATTTAAAGCGATGCGATGAGAGAAGCCATACCTGACCAGATCCTCACTGCTGCCGGAGCACTTTTCTATAAAGAAGGCATTCGAGCGGTGGGAATTGACCGCATCATAGAAGAAGCGAATGTCGCCAAGGCGACGCTTTATCGGCACTTCCCTTCCAAGGACCATCTGGTCGCAGCCTACCTTCAGGCCCGCCACGATCGAGTTATCCGATCTCTCGAAGACGTCACCGAAGCCGCGATGGCCCCAAGAGACAAGATAAAGCTGATCTTCGAACGCTTGCACGAAAAGGCAGACAGCCCGGAGTTTCGCGGCTGCGCATTTGCGTTGGCAGTCGCGGAACACGGCGATTCCGAACGTGTCGTCTCTGTAGCTCGAACTCACAAGACAATGGTTCGGGACATATTCTCTGCCATTATGTCAAAGGCCAACAGCGGATCTCAACAGGCGTCCGCCCATCTTTCCCTTCTTTACGAAGGCGCGCTGGCTACCGTGGCAGTCGGACGCGACCCGAGTGCCGTACTCATTGCCCGTGATTGCGCACTTTCCGTCTTCGATATGGCAGTGTCCACCAAGCAGCCCTCCTGAAAGCGATAGCAGACCATGACAAAAACGATCGATTTCTTCTTCAGCATTGGCTCACCCTGGGCCTTTATCGGGTTGGAACCATTTGCCACGCTGGCAGCTGAACATGGCGCCACGATCCGTCCTCACGTCATTCCGCTGGTCGAGGACAATGGCGGTATCTACTCCCGCAATCGACCCGAAGCGCGCCGCGCCTACTGGACGAAAGACCTGAAACGTTGGGCGGCGTTGAGAGGCAAGACGCTCAACTTCGACAATCGCACCGCACTTTCCGATCCAGCACCGGCCGGTCTGATGGTCGTCGCCGCGATCGAGGCCAATCAGGACTGGCTCAAGCTGACGAAAGCGCTTCAGGAAGCGTTCTGGGGACGTGGCGAAGATATTGGCGATACCGAGATCCGCCGGTCGATTGCGACGGCAGCGGGCTTTGATGCAGCAGCACTGGATGACCTGGGCCAGGGCGAAGCCGTGCAGGCACGCCGCACATCCAGCTACGAGACTGCAAAGGCTGCCGGCGTCTTCGGGCTACCGACCTTCCTGTATGACGGCGAGCTTTATTGGGGCCAGGACAGCCTGCCTTTCCTTGAACGCCATCTGAAGGGCGAAAAGCTGGTCGCCTGATTTTCACTCAAGCGACCTCATGCGCCGCAGACGCGGCACAGGTTTGTTTATCCGCTTATATTTTCGGAGTTTCCCAATGTCTCTTTCCCTGCCCGGCTCTCTTGTCACCACCGAATGGCTTGCAGCGCATATTGACCAGCCGGATCTCGTCATTCTCGATGGATCTTTCAAACTGCCGGGCGCCACCCCGATCGCGGCTGACGATTTTGCCGCCCGGCACATTCCGAAGGCGCGGTTTTTCGATATCGACAAGATTGCCGACCACGAAACGTCGTTGCCGCATATGCTACCCTCGCCCGAAGCTTTCGAGCAATATGCGGCGGATCTCGGCATTTCGAACGGCAGCATCGTAGTGGTCTATGACACGCCCGGCCTTATGTCGGCTGGCCGCGTCTGGTGGACATTGCGGACTTTCGGACACGACAAGGTCGCAGTTCTAGACGGTGGCCTGCGGAAGTGGCTGGCAGAAGGTCGACCGGTAACCGAGGAGGTTGCACCATTCTCCAGAGGCGTTTTTAAGGCGCATTTCAATCCCGGGGCGGTGCGTTCGAAAGCACAGGTCCTCGATAATATCGCAAGCCAGGCAGAACAGGTAATCGATGCCCGCTCCGCCGGACGCTTCACCGCGACAGAAAAGGAAGCCCGCCCGGGTCTTCGCTCCGGTCATATTCCGGGCAGCCTCAATCTGCCATTCAATGCGCTGACCGATCCCCAGACCGGCGAACTTCTCGATACCCCAAGCATCGCGAAGGCTTTTGAACAGGCCGGGCTCGATCTTTCCGAACCTGTCATCGCAAGCTGCGGCTCAGGTGTAACTGCAGCAGCGCTTGCCTTCGGCCTTCATCTTGCAGGCAAGGACGACGTGGCGATCTACGACGGAGCCTGGACAGAATGGGGGCAGCAAGGCGATACACCTGTTGAGACCGGAGACGGAAAATGAGCGCGCTTCCGCTCTCCCTTTCCGAAGCGCTGAGCAAACGCTTCGGTGATCGTTATTCGATATCGCAGGCCCTGCGCGAACAGCATGGTCGCGGTGAATCCCATCACACGCCTGCCATCCCGGATGCCGTCGTTTTTGCGGAGAACACACAAGAGGTGGCCGATATCGTGCGGCTATGCGCTGCCGAAAGCGTTCCGGTCATCGCCTTTGGCGCGGGAACATCGCTGGAAGGCCACTTGACCGCAGTGCGCGGTGGTATTTCCATCGATCTGTCGCGCATGGCGAAGATCACCCGCATCAGCTCCGAGGATCTCGACTGCACCGTCGAGGCGGGCGTTACGCGTGAACAGTTGAACACCCATCTGCGTGACATGGGTCTGTTCTTCCCGATCGATCCGGGTGCCAATGCCTCGATAGGCGGCATGACGGCTACACGCGCTTCCGGAACCAATGCCGTGCGCTACGGTACCATGCGTGAAAACGTGCTTGGGCTAACCGTCGTATTGCCGAATGGCCAGATCATCCGCACCGGTGGCCGGGCGCGCAAGTCCTCCGCAGGTTACGACCTGACCCGGCTCTTCGTCGGCTCGGAGGGCACGCTTGGCATCATTACTGAGGTCACATTGCGTCTCTACGGTATTCCCGAGACGATCTCTGCTGCGCTCTGCTCTTTCGAAAGCGTCGAACAGGCGGTAGCCGCTGCAATTCAGGTAGTCCAGCTCGGCATTCCCGTTGCCCGTATGGAACTGATGGACCGCGGCCTGATCAAGGCAGTCAACGCCTACTCCAGCCTGTCGCTGAAGATCGAGGATACGCTCGCCTTCGAATTTCACGGCTCACCGGCCGGCGTGCAGGAACAGGTCGAAATGGTTGCCGCAATCGTCGCGGAAAACGACGGTCGGGATTTTGAATGGGCAAATGCAGCAGAAGAGCGAAACCGGCTTTGGAAGGCGCGTCATAGCGCCTTTTATGCTGTCGTCTCCCAGCGAGAAAACGCCAAGGGCTGGTCGTCCGATGTCTGCGTGCCTGTCTCCGAATTAAGTGGCTGCATCCTGAAGACACGCGAACTTCTGAAGGATTGCAGTGTCCCGGCAGCCATTCTCGGACACGTTGGGGACGGCAATTACCACGTCGTCTTCGCCGTCGATCCGAACAACCGGCAGGAACTCGACGAAGTCGCTTCAATTAATAAGAAGATGGTGCAATATGCCATCTCTGTCGGCGGTACATCGACAGGCGAGCATGGGGTCGGCACGGGCAAGATTGCCTATCTTCGGGCTGAGCATGGTGATGCCGTTGATCTCATGGCCGTCATCAAGAATGCTATCGATCCGGCGGGCATCATGAACCCTGGCAAGGTTTTGCCAAATTAGCCCTTGACCGACAGCTGAAACACATTGATCGCCGAGGATACCCGCCATGAGCTCGTTCAAGCCTCACAGCTCACATTGGGGCGCCTTTTCAGGCAGATATGAAAACGGCACCCTCCACATCCGGCCTCATCCCGACGATCCGCACCCGTCTCCCCTGCTGGGCAACATTCCGGCGATTGCCGATAGTCCTGCTCGTGTCAGACGCCCCGCCATCCGGCGTGGCTGGCTTGAGCAAGCACCTGCTCACGCAAAAAAACGTGGCGCCGATGATTATATTGAAGTTAGCTGGCCCCAAGCGGTGGAGCTGGTCGCAAACGAACTTCACCGCGTTTACCGGGATTTTGGCCCGCAAGCCGTATTCGGCGGTTCCTATGGTTGGTCCAGTGCCGGCCGTTTTCATCATGCCCAGAGCCAGATCCATCGTTTTCTAAATGTGCTCGGCGGTTACGTGCGATCCGTCAACACCTACAGTTCCGGCGCGGCATCGGTCATCATCCCGCATGTATTGGGGCCTTATGACACGGTCGACCGCAAGAGCGTCACCTGGGATGCAATCGAGCGCAGCACAGAACTCGTCGTCGCCTTCGGCGGAATGGCGATCAAGAACGCCGACGTGCATGGCGGTGGTATAGGTGCCCATATCGTGCGGCCGAAACTGTCGGGCGCCAGCGCTCGCGGCGCCCGGTTCGTCTCCATCACCCCGCTTAAGGACGACTTTCCTTCTGAAGTGAATTCTGAATGGCTGGCGATCATTCCGGGCACCGACGTTGCGCTCATGCTGGGAATAGCACATGTGCTGGCGGCAGAAGGACTGCATAACCGCGAGTTTCTTGAGCGCTATACGGTCGGATATGAGCGCTTCGAGGACTATCTGCTTGGCCGCAACGATGGATTGCCGAAAACGGCCGAATGGGCAGCGGAAATCTGCGGCATAAGCGCAGAAACAATCAGGGATTTGGCGCGGGCAATGGCACGCTTGCGGACGTTGGTGACCGTCAGTCATTCGCTCCAGCGAGCCGACTACGGCGAACAACCAGTCTGGATGGGTATTGTGCTTGCCGCGATGCTCGGCCAGATCGGTCTTGATGGAGGCGGATATTCCTATTCGCTCGGAGCGCTTGGCAATATCGGAAAACGCCAGCTGGCCGTGCCGCTGCCGACACTCAGCCAGTTCAGGAATCCTCTGGCGGACTATATCCCCGTCGCCCGTATCGCTGACATGCTGCTCAATCCGGGCGGCGAATTCCAGTATAATGGCAATGATCTGCACTATCCGGATATTCGCCTCGTCTATTGGGCAGGCGGCAATCCGTTTCATCACCATCAGGATCTCAACAGGCTGCGCGCCGCATTCAGGCGACCCGAGACAATCATCGTTCATGAGACGGCCTGGACGTCCACCGCGCGTCACGCGGACATCGTTCTGCCCGCAACAACGACGATCGAACGGGACGATATCGGCGCAGCAGACCGCGACGATCTGATGGTCGCGATGAAGAAATTGATCGAACCGGTCGGCGAAGCACGCGACGACTATGAGATTTTTTCCGCCATCGCCCGGCATCTCGGGAAATTCGACGCGTTTACCGAGAACCGCACTGCCCGGGAATGGCTCTCATTCCTGTTCGAGACGACACGTCGGGCGCTCGCAGCCGGCGGCCATGATGCTCCGGATTTCGAAGAGTTCTGGGAACGCGGTGAACTGCGGCTGCCGATCAAACCCGATGATGGCGGCCCAGCACGTACCTTCCGTGACGACCCGTCTGCATCTCCCCTGCAGACCCCATCCGGTAAGATAGAGATATTCTCAAAGACGATCGCAGCTTTCGACTATGACGATTGCGGTGGTCATCCATATTGGTATCCGGCAAGAGCCGAAACGGCGGTCGATAAAACGATCTACCCGCTGCATCTGGTTTGCAACCAGCCGCACCAGCGGCTGCACAGCCAGCTTGATTATGGTGACTTCAGCCGCTCGACGAAGATCAAGGACCGCGAGCCGGTCCGCATCAACCCGACAGATGCGGCAGCGCGCGATATAAAGGATGGCGATATCGTCAGGCTTTTCAACAATCGTGGCAGCTGCCTTGCAGCAGCGATATTGAGCGAAGACGTAAGGCAAGGCGTGATGCAGCTTTCGACAGGTGCGTGGTTCGAGCCGGATGATCCGAAGTCGGAACACCCGATGTGCATCCATGGAAATCCGAATATCCTCACGCAGGATATAGGCACTTCCAGATTGGCCCAAGGCTGCACCGGTCAGATCACCAAAGTGGAGGTCGAGCGGTTTTCCGGCGACACTCCACCGGTCCGAGTCCTCCAGGGCATGACATTCGTGACGAATGAGAATGGTTCCGAGACATAAACCCGGACCGCAAATCCCCACCTTTGTGCCGGCCGATCATCTCTCGTATGCGGCCTCGACCAAGATGTAGGCCGGCAGTTCGCTGCATTTTCCATTTCTCACCGCCTGCCTCGCAATCCGGCGTTCAGGCCTTCCCCATTCCCCGTCACCACGTTTGAAACATCAATCCCAAACGCTTCCCAAACTGTGACAAATTAATCCACTAATTCCATGGAAAAAGAATAACCAGTCTTTCTCCTTGGCGCTGCGCTGATAGGCTGTGTGTCATGATCTTCTTGCTGAACAACGGAGGACCGCGTCATGAACGGAATATGTAGCGCCGAGCGCGCTCTGCGCGCGATACGGCCTGCCAGGACCAGCTAACAGCGGCTCCGCCGAAGTCCAGTCATCGGAATTTGCATTTTCCTATTCGCCCGCTCGGCACGGAACCGCAGCGGCAACGGCTTGACGCGCGCAGTTTCCGCTTATTGCGGACCAGCATGCGCGCTCGCAGAACATCGAAACACAACCTACACCCCGAAACATCAGGATCACCCCATGACCGAACGATCTTCTCTTCTCAATCTCTCCCGGCGCCGCCTGCTGATCACGACATCGGCTACGGTTGCGGCGGCTCTTCTGGTCTCGACAACGGGCTTCAATCCGGCTCAGGCCGCCGAAACGCCGAAAGATGGTGGCGACATAACCTTCCTGATTGACTCTCTCGGTGATACCTGGATCCCCAACAACAGCGCCATCTCCAGCTTCCAAGGACATATCTGGGGGCATGTCACCGACAAGCTTCTTTATGTTGATGCTGAAGGCAAGGTCAGCCCCTGGCTCGCCGAACGCTGGGAGCAGAATGACAATGCCACGGAATTCACGCTACACCTCAAGAACGGTGTGACCTTCTCCGATGGTGCACCGCTCGATTCCGCCGCGGTCGTTGCCAATCTCGACATCTGGTATGCAGGCCGAAAGAACGAAGGCATCAACCCGATCGGCCTTTTCCCCAAGACTTACGATCGCGCCGAGGTTATCGACCCGTCCACCGTCAAGGTGTTCTTCAAGAAGCCTACACTGGGCTTTATTCCGACGCTGGGCTATCACGGCTCGATCCTGGTATCGCCCAAAAGCCTGGCCCAACCGGCTTCCGAACAAGCCGACCTGAGCAAGACTGCCGGCAGCGGACCCTATGTGGTCGAGAGCTGGAAGGAAGGCGATCACGTTACGCTGGTCAAGCGCAAGGATTACAACTGGGGACCGGCCGCCGTCGGCCATACCGGTCCGGCCTTCCTCGACTCAATCACCTACAAGCTTGTGTCAGAACCCTCGCTCCGGGTCGCCTCGGTCCAGTCCGGTCAGGCAGATGTCGCCTATAATGCCTCCCCCCAAGAGCTAAAGTCGCTCAAGGAAGAAGGTTATACGATTGCAACGCCGCGATATCTCGGTTTCGTCAATGGCTGGGCAGTCAATACGAAGATCGCCCCCTATGACGACGTAAAAGTTCGCCAGGCGCTGCAGGCCGGTATCAACCGTCAGGAAATCATCGATACGGTCTACACGCCCGACTGGAAGCTGCCGACCTCTTTCATCCAGAGCAACGTGCCCGGCGCGACCGACCAGAGCGGCCTTTTAGCTTACAATCCCGACAGAGCCGAAAAGCTGCTCGACGAGGCGGGATGGGCAAAGGGCGCAGACGGTGTTCGCACCAAGGACGGCAAACCGCTTACGCTGACGCTCCATTCCAATCCCTATCTCGCCACCTCCAAGTCTGTGGACGAGCTTATCGCCCAGCAGCTCGGCAAGCTTGGCTGGAAGGTCGCTATCCGTGCTTATGACGTCGTGACCTATGGAGAAAAGGTGAAATATGGCGGTCCTGCCATCCCGACATACGAAGTAACACGCAGCTTCATCGACGCCGGAACGGTTGCCGGTATCCTGACAAATGCCAACAATGGCGAGAACTGGTTCGCACTCGATGACCGCGATGCCAGGCTCAACGATCTGCGCGACAAAATCGCGGGGGCAGGCACTTTCGATGAGCGCAACCCGCTGCTGAATGACCTGCAGCAATACGTTCTCGACCAGGGATATTTCATCCCGCGCACGCAGATCGTCCAGCGCATCTATGTGCAATCGCCGACGCTGAAAGGCGAGGTCTATAACGGCGTTGCCTATGCCAGCTACTACACGGCCTTTATTGCCGATTGACGCATAAAGCAACCAACCAATGCGAGGCACCGGCATGAGCAATGCCTACCTAACCTATGCCGCAAAACGGCTCGGCCAGGCGGTCGTCGTCATCCTGCTGGCCTATGTGTTCACCTTCGTGGTCGTCAGCATTCTTCCCGGCGATCCGATCACCAGCGTTCTGCGCAACCCGCAGAACGGCTTCAGTGAAGAAGAAATCGCCGAGATCATCGCCGCACAGGGGCTGGACAAGCCGATCATCGTCCAGCTCTGGCATTCGCTGTCCGGCTTCCTGACCGGCGACCTCGGCATCTCGATGCGGTCCAACCGGCCCGTCTCGACGCTGATTGCCGAGGTCCTGCCCTCGACGCTTATTCTGGCATCGGCGGGTCTCGCCGTCGCGCTGGTCCTGGCCATGCTTGTTGCCTATGGCACCCGTTTTGTTCCCAAGCGATACGGGCAGGGCCTGCTTCGCGGGTTTCCCTCGCTGTTCCTGTCTGTACCGAATTTCGTCATCGGCCTGGTGTTGATCCACCTGTTCGGTTTCCAGCTCGGGCTGTTCCGGGTGATCAATCCGGATAGTTTCTGGGCAACCCTGTTTGCGGCAATCGCGCTCGGCATCCCGATTTCCGCACAGATCGCAGAAGTCCTCATCGCCAATCTCGATAAGGAGGCGGAGCAGGAATATGCCACCGTCGCCCGCAGCCGCGGCCTCGGTCAGGCGCGTCTCTTCGTAAGCCACCTGCTGAAGCCGGCTTCGCTCCCCGTCGTCACCGTCATCGCCCTTACGATCGGTGAACTTCTCGGCGGTTCTCTGATTACAGAAACGGTATTCGGGCGAACCGGTATCGGCAGTCTCGTACAACGATCGGTCAGCACACAGGACCTGCCCGTCCTGCAGGCCATTGTCTCGCTCGGCGCCGTGATCTTCGTTCTTGTCAATCTCGTTGCGGACCTTCTCTACCCCCTCCTCGATCCGCGCGTGAAAATTCTGGGCGGGCGGAAACGCCAGCCGACCACTGCGGACGAGACATCGATCGGCCCCACCAGAGTGGTGATGCCATGACCTTTGTCGCGAATTCCACACTTTCACGCGGAAGCCGAAGCGGCTGGGCGGAAGCGCTTCGAATGCCGCCGATTGTTGCGCTCTCCTTCTTGATCACCGCGACCATCATTGCCTGGTCAATCGCGCCGCAGCTATTCACCACATACAGTCCGGTCGTGGGTGTTCCGGCAGACAAATTGCTCGGCCCCAGTGCCGCGCACTGGTTCGGCACAGATCACCTCGGGCGCGACCTTTACGCTCGCGTTGTCTACGGCACGGCCTCCTCGGTATCGAGCGCATTGGTTGCCGTGGTGATCGGCGTTCTGGCAGGCGGACTGATCGGGCTGCTGGCAGGTTTCCTTGGCGGCTGGGTCGATGTCGTTCTGGCTCGTCTCGTCGATGTCCTGCTTTCCATCCCGAAATTCCTGCTCGCCGTCATCGTCGTCACCGCGATCGGCTTCGAGACGATCAATGCTGCAATAGCGACGGGCGTATCGGCTGTGGCGATCTTTGCACGCGTCACCCGCGCAGAGGTCATCAAGACCAGACAGGCGACATTTGTCGAGGCCGCATTCCTGTCCGGCGGTTCGCGCTGGTACATCCTCTGGCGGCATATCCTGCCGAATGCTTCGCGCTCGGTGCTGCCGCTTGCGGTGCTGCAGTTCGGCGAATCCATTCTGGTCATCGCCAGCCTTGCCTTCCTTGGATACGGCGACCCGCCGCCTGCCTCAGACTGGGGCCTGCTGATCTCGATCGGCAAGGATTACCTCAAATGGCCATGGCTCGTTTATGCGCCCGCCTTCATCACGATCGTAACCGTACTCTCAGTGAACAGGATCAGCCGATGGCTTCGCAAGACAGACTGAGCGCCGCTCTCATTCACGCAATTACGGTCGCTCCGGCGCCGCAACCCGTCACCCCTCTGCTGAGTGTGGACAATCTGTCTGTGTCCTATGGACGGCAGGATGTCGTGCACGATGTTGGGTTCGAACTCGGACGTGGCAAAAGCCTCGCCCTGATCGGCGAGTCCGGCTCCGGAAAATCGACGATTGCCCGCGCCATTCTGCGGTTGTTGCCGAGCGGTGCGACAGCCTCCGGCGCCGTTCGGTTTGGCGGAGACAACCTGCTGGCCCTTCCCGAGCGCCGTTTCCGACCACTGCGCGGACGCCAGATCGGCTTTGTCCCTCAGGATCCCGGCAATGCACTCAACCCGGTGCGTACGATCGGCGCACAGGCGATGGAAGCGGCAGAGCTGACGGACGAGCCGAATGCCTCGATCCGCAAAGCTCTCGTCCTCGAAACCTTTGCCCAGGTGGGGCTCGAAAATCCTCAACGGGTTTTCTCTTCCTACCCTCACCAGCTCTCTGGTGGCATGCTGCAACGTGTGCTGATCGGACTCGCCGTTCTGCCTCGGCCGGCGCTTCTGATTGCCGACGAGCCGACATCCGCGCTCGATGTAACCATCCAGAAGCGGATTCTCGATCTTCTCTCCCGGTTGCAGCATGATCTGAATATTAGCCTGCTGCTCATCACCCACGATCTCGCCATCGCTTCCGAAAGGACGGACAGTCTCGTCGTGCTGAAGAACGGTGTGGTGCAGGAAGCCGGAAAGACGTCCTCGGTATTTTCGTCCCCGACCTCGGCCTATGCGCGGAAATTGCATGCCGATGTACCGGCTCTCAATCCGGATCGGTACGCGAGGCTAAGGGAGACGGGCTTGCGTTTGCGCAGTGCCGACGAGGCTCCGAAGATCGAGGTCAACGCGGTAAGAAAGAGCTTTACGGTTGACGGCAGGACACTGACAGCTGTCAACGATATCTCTTTTGCCGTCCCTCCCGGTACAACTCATGCACTGGTCGGAGAGTCGGGTTCCGGCAAGACGACAACCATCCGGCTGTTGCTCGGGCTTGAAGAGCCGGACGCGGGCGAGATCTCAGTTGCTGGTGAAAGACTGTCCGGCCGCTCGCACGCATCATTGCGTGCCGTATGGCGGCACCTCCAGCTCGTCTACCAGAACCCCTTCACCTCACTCGATCCGACCTGGACCGTCGAGCATCTGGTGGGCGAACCTCTGGACCGTTTCAAAGTTGGAACACCGAAAGAGCGTGCAGAACGGGTACGCGAGGCGCTCGCCAATGTCGGCTTGGCTGAACACCTGCTTACCCGCAAGCCGGGTGCACTTTCAGGCGGGCAAAGGCAGCGTGTGGCAATCGCGAGAGCGCTTGTCCTCAAACCCGATGTGATTGTTCTCGATGAACCGACATCGGCACTCGATGTCAGTGTCCAGGCGGATATCGTCGAGGTTCTTCTGTCGCTGCAGGCCAAGCTGGGCCTCACCTATGTCTTCGTCTCGCATGACCTCGCGCTTGTCCGCCAGCTCGCCCACACTGTCTCCGTCATGCAGCGAGGCAGCATCGTCGAACATGGCAGCGTCGCGGATATTTTTGGCAATCCGCAGCATCCCTACACGGCGACCCTCCTGGAATCGATCCCGGCGGGCATTACCAATCTGGCCAACACCACCCAGCCGAAACCTCGGGAAGTCTTTAGAAAGGAACAGATCGCATGACCATCGCCGTTCCGGCCAAAAGCCTACCCGGCTCATTCCGTCCCAAGCAGCGGCTCGGTTTCAACACACGCGTGTCATTCAATGACGATGCCGGACCAGCTCAAGGACTGCGCGACGGACTGAAGCTGTTCAGACAGGCCGAGCAACTCGGTTACCAGTCGGGTTGGGCCTATCAGCGTCATTTCGATCATTACCTGTCCTCACCGCTTCCATTTTTCGCAGCCGTCGGCCAGCATACGCGGCATATCACGCTCGGATCAGCCGTCATCCCGATGCGTTATCAGGATCCCATCCTTCTCGCAGAAGCTGCCAGTACGACGGACCTTCTGATCGGCGGCCGGCTTGAGCTTGCCATCTCGACCGGGACCAATGGGGCTTTCGATGCTGTCTTCGGCACCGTCGATACCGACGCCCGCACGGAGGCCAAACGCCGCCAGGCACGTTTCCTCTCGGCTGTTTCCGGCGAAATCCTGCATACCGTCACCGAGCCGGTTCAGGGGGCATCACTGGGAGCCGAGCTACGGGTCACCCCACATAGCCCGACCCTGCGCAGCCGTATCCGGCAGGGTTCAGCCAGCCTCGGCTCAGCGATCCAGGCTGCCGAACTCGGTATCGGACTGATTTCCGGGACCGTGCTGCACGATCAGTCCGAAGGCGAGACCTTCGGCGACTATCAGGCTCGGATCATCGAAGCCTACCGCACGACCTGGCGCAAGCTCTGGGCAACCGAGCCACCGCCGGTAGCCGTCGCCGCCTCTGTTCTTGTTGGCACAACCGCCGAGCTTCGCGAAAAATATGCCGCGTATGATCTGGATCGTCGGACCAATGGCATTGCCGCATCACGTCCCAAGGGCGCGCTCGCACCCGCCAGCCAGCCGGTCGGAGCACTCATATCTCCCGTTTTCCAGGGAACACCCGATCAGGTGATCGAATCCATCTTTAACGATCCAGGTCTCAGCGCAGCTGACGAGCTGGTCCTCTTTTTGCCACCAGCCTTCGGGCTCACCGAAAACATCCGGCTATTGAGCGACCTTGCCCAAACCGTAGCCCCGGCATTCGGCTGGTCGCCCGCCCTGCAGCACTAAGAACGGTCAGGGTCGCGGTAACACCGTCTAAAGCATCATCAACCGCAGAGAATATTTTCTACATACTCCATAGAAAAAGAACGACCTGTCTTCCTCATCCATCTGCCGCTGCTTAACCTTTGCGCATCGGCTGCCAAACTTAAGGAGCTCACATGACCGCGGAATTTATCAGCGTAAGCTTTCCCAATGCGTCGAATGATCTGCACCCCATTCCCGACGCCCCTGTGGATCCACGGTTCCTCGAACGCTACTCTCGTTCGCTGGATGATTACGGCTTCAACTATACGCTGATCCCCTATTCCTCGTCGTCATTCGATCCCTTCACGCTGGGCGCAACGGTGCTGGCACATACCAAGCACATCAAGATCATCGTGGCGCTGCGGCCAAACACTGTCTACCCGACCGTTGCGGCAAAATCGCTCGCTACGCTCGACCAGCTGAGCGGCGGTCGCGTCGTCGTCCACTTCATCGCCGGCGGCAGCGATGAGGAGCAGGCGCGCGAGGGTGACTTCCTCAACAAGGAAGAGCGCTACGAGCGGCAGGAAGAGTATATCCGCATCCTGCGCCTCGCCTGGACATCGAAGGAACCCTTCGATTTCGACGGGAAATATTACCAGTTCAAGCAGTTTCGCAGTGCCGTGCGCCCGACCAACGGGCTGATCCCGATCTCGCTGGGCGGTTCGTCCGACGCGGCTTATCGCATCGGCGGCTCCCTCTGCGATATCTTCGGCCTTTGGGGCGAACCGCTTGCCGAAACAAAACAGCAGATCGAACGGATCTATGCGGAAGCGGCAAAGGCCGGCCGGACAGATCGCCCGCGCATCTGGGTCACCTTCCGTCCCATCGTCGCCGAAACCGACGAACTTGCGTGGCAAAAGGCGCACAGGGTTCTCGACCAGTTGAACGAGAACCGCCAGAAGGGTCTTCATCGTGCTCCGGTAAACGCTCCGCCGCCGGCCAATGTCGGCTCGCAGCGACTACTGGAAATCGCCAAGCGTGGCGACGTGCATGACCGCGCCCTCTGGTATCCGACAGTCACCGCGACCAATGCCAGCGGCGCGACCACGGCACTCGTCGGTTCACCACGTACGATCGCGGACTCGATCCTCGATTATATCGATCTCGGCGCCGATCTGATCTCGATCCGCGGCTACGACAATTACAACGATGCCGTCGATTACGGACGCTACGTGCTTCCACTCGTGCGCGAAGGCATTCGCGAGCGGGAAGAGGCCAAGCGCAAGACGGCCGCGTAAACCTGGAAGGTCCGGCACCTTGCCGGATCTTCACCCACTTCAGGTAAAACAGCGAACTCAATCGCTTCTTCGGGGAGATATTCCCTGCAATCCGGAAAGCCCAGAGCTGCATGTCCTATGATCCAACTCTCCTAGATGCTACGGCACGCATCCTTGCAGAAGCCGCACCCGATGCGGATCAGACCGGCCAGTTCCCATGGGTCGGTATCCGTGCCGTTCATGAGGCGGGTTTGCTGGAAAGCACCGTGGCCAGCCGTTATGGCGGTGAAGGATCAACGCTGAGTGATGCCGCGCATATTCTGGCAGCACTTGGTCGTGGCGATCCTTCGGTGGCACTGATCAGTGCCATGACGATCTTTAACCATCTCGGCCAGGCGACAAAGAGCCATTGGCCGGATGGCCTCTATAGGCAACTGCTGGAAGAGGCCAAACAACGCCCCTTGCTGCTTAACGCGGCTCGCGTGGAGCCTGAACTCGGTTCGCCCGCACGCGGCGGCCTGCCTGCAACGATCGCGCGCCGCACGGCAAACGGATGGTCGATCTCTGGCCGAAAACGTTTCGTGACGGGTGCCCATGGCCTGACGCATTTTCTCGTCTGGGCACATACGGACGAAGTGCCGGCGCGCGTCGGAACCTTCGTCGTGCCAAACGGCCTTCCGGGTATTGAGGTCATCGAGAACTGGAAAAGCCTCGGCATGCGAGCGACCGGGTCCCATGACGTCGCATACACGGATGTTGAAATTCCGACAGAAAACGCGCTGGACCTGGTTGATCCTTCTATCGCCCAACAGGATAACCGAGCTCATGCTGCGATCAATCTGGCATTGACTGCTATCTATCTCGGCGCAGCCGAAGCGGCCCAAGCTGTCTTCATCCAGTTCGCGCATGAACGCATACCGGCCAACCTCGGCCATCCCATCGCTCGGACAGAGCGGTTTGTTACGCTCTCAGGGGAAATTGATCTGGCCATTTCAGGCGCCCGCCAGATCATATTCGGCACGCTGGATCACAATAGTGACGACGCGGAGGCACTGATAAGGGCAAGACTACTTGCCGGCCGGCAGATCCGGGACGCTGTCGAGATTGCGGTACGCGGCATCGGCAATCCGGGCCTGAGCTCGGACCTGGGCCTTGAACGTCATTTCCGGGATATCCAATCCGTACTGGTCCACGCGCCGCAGGAGGATACTACCGTCTCCATCCTTGGACGCGCCGCTTTCGATAAGTGGAAAAGAAGCAATGCCGGCCGGTCCGACGATGTGACCAATGTTGCGATCCTCAAGACCGCCTGAGCAAGCGAGAGAAACCTCACTGACGGCTAACAGCCTGTGACCGCATTTCTGAAAGGGATTTGAATGAGTAACAATCTTATTGTCGGCTTCTCGGGCAACATCTCGCGCCCTTCAGGTACGCGACGCTTCGTGGAGAATGTGACGGAAGCGTTGGCGGCGCAAGCCGGTTTTCAGCACGTGGTCTTCGATGTTGAGGACCTCGGCCCATCGCTGGCGACCGCCAGATCGGTCACGGATCTAGATCCAGCCGCCCGCAAGGTGATCAGGACGATTATCGAGGCAGAAGCCCTCGTCATCGGTTCGCCGACCTATAAGGGAAGTTACACCGGTCTCTTCAAGCATGTGATCGACCTGCTGGATCCTTCCGACCTGCGCGGCAAGCCGATCGTTCTAACCGCTACCGGTGGCGGGGACCGGCACTCGCTTGTGGTCGAACATCAGTTGCGACCGCTCTTTGCCTTCTTCGAAGCCTTTGTCACACCGACTGCAATCTACGCTTCGGGCCGTGATTTCGTCGAAGGTGCTCCCTCACCGGCCATCCTCGGTCGCGTGAACCAGGCGCTTGCCGAAGCGTCTTTGCTGATCAGCGCTCGTTCGATCTCTGCGGCGATTGCAGCCGAATAGGCCGCGGGTTCGCTGGCCTCGGATCCGGAAGATAAGCCAGCGGCATAGGGACAGACGGGATGACAGCCAAAAAATATGTGGTCGGGATTACCGATCACATGATCGGCCGGCCCGATCTCGAAGCGGAAGTGCTTGGTGATGACGTCGAGATCGACTTCTTCGCCAGCACGGACGAGACGTCGTTTGACCCCGGTCGTCTGGCCAGGCTTGATGCGCTGATGGTATGGGGCGCGCGGCTTGGACCCAAGACCATAAACCACCTGACCCGCTGCAAGGGCGTAGTTCGTTACGGCGTCGGTTACGAAAAGATCGATCTTGCGGCCCTTGCCGCTGCTGGCATCCCCTTTGCCAATAATCCCGACTATGGGACAGAGGAAGTTGCCGATCATGCGCTTGCGATGATCCTTTCCCTGCATCGGCGTCTCTGGGAACATGACGAACGCGCCCGAGGATATAGTTCCGGTTGGCAAATCCACAGTTTGAAGCCGCTTTCCCGCTCGAACCGTGCTACGGTCGGGGTCATTGGCGTCGGCAGAATCGGAACGGCAGTCATCAACAGATTGAAGCCTTTCGGATTTCGCATGCTTGGTTACGATCCCGGCCAGCCACCCGGGCACGAGAAAGCCATCGGTTATCAACGGGCCGAGCGACTGGATGACGTTTTCGCCCAGTCGGATATCGTCACCCTTCATTGCCCGGCAACAGCGCAGACACGCGGCATTCTGAACGCTGAAGGCCTCGCCCGGTTGAAACACGGCACGATTGTCGTCAACACTGCGCGAGGGGAATTGATCGAAGATCTCGATGCGCTTGAAGCAGCGCTTCGGAGCGGGCAGGTCGCAGCGGCAGCAATCGACACGTTACTGCGTGAACCGCCGGGAAATCACCCTCTGTTGGAAGCATGGCGCAACCGTGAGGATTGGCTCGCAGGCCGCCTGGTCATCACGCCGCACAATGCATTTTACTCCGATCACGCAGCCATAGAGATGCGCACGAATGCAGCAAAAACGGTAAAGCTGTTGTTCGATGAGGGCAGGCTTCGCAACAGAGTGACGGAGTGACCTCGCCGGAGCGGGGTTCGCAAAACTCAGCGCGGCTTCGTACAAGTGACCGCAAGAAGGTTTGCATGACTGATAAACTTCCTGGTGCAGTACTGAGAGAAAAAAACGCTCCGCTAGTCGCGTTATTTAATGCTTTGTTCCTTCTATCGCGATGAGGACCATGGCTGAATATCGCCCTTGTGCAGGAGGGTGCGATGAGCAAGGTCATCAACTTGGCAGGAACGCTCAGGGCCGTTTCCCCTTATATAAGAACTGAAGATGAAGCGATTGAGGTTGCAAAAGCCCTAGCGAATGAAATTCGCAGCGGCGCCAGCCGTCGTGACCGGCAACGTATCCTACCCCATCACGAACTGGAGCGTGTCGCTCAATCCGGCATTCTGGGCATCACGGTTCCGGCTGAATATGGCGGAGCCGATATCTCGAACCCGTTTCTGGCCGAAGTGCTGGCGATCCTGTCCGAGGCGGACAGTTCCATCGGGCAGATCCCCCAGAGCCATTTCCAAATCCTTGAGATACTCCGCCTTGCCGGTACAGAAGAGCAGAAGCGGTATTTCTTCATCAGGGCATTGGCAGGCGATCACTTTGCCAACGCCCTTGCCGAAAGAAATACCGAGGCGGCAGGACTGATAACCACCCGCCTCGTGCCGGATGGGATCGGTTATCGTATTTCCGGCCAGAAATATTACTCCACCGGCGCCTTGTTTGCCGACTGGATTGCCGTCTTCGCGCAGGACGATCGTGAGCATCTTGTCATGGCGATAGTCCCTCGCGACACCGAGGGGCTGACTATCATCGATGATTGGGCAGGCTTCGGCCAAAGGACGACGGCAAGTGGCTCCGTGATCATCGACAACATGTATGTATCGGCAGATTCCGTTATCGCTCACGACAGGGCTCTCGAACAACCGGCAACGCTGGGATCGCTTGGCCAGTTGCTGCACGCAGCCGTCGATCTCGGCATTGCCCGTGCGGCCTTTGCCGACATGATCGATTTCGTCCAGACCAGATCACGGGGCAATCGAAATCTCGACATCGAAAGCACGAGCACCGACCCTCTGGCGATCGCAAAAACGGGATCGATCGCCGTCAAGATCGAAGCGGCGGCAGCAATGATCGAGCGCGCTGGCCGAAAAGTGGACGTAGCCCAGGTATCTCCGTCTGCATCCGCAGCCTCGGATGCCTCTCTGGCCGTGGCAACTGCCAAAATCCTGACGACCGAAGCCGCGCTCGAGGCCGCCAACGCGCTTTTCGAGCTTGCAGGAACGTCCGCGACAGGCGAGGATTTCAATCTCGATCGCCACTGGCGAAATGCACGAACCCACACGGTTCATGATCCGGTACGCTGGAAATATCACGCCATCGGCGACTTTCACCTCAATGGCAGGCTTCCCAGGCCGAACGGCCAATTCTGAACAGGCGATCGCCGGATGCTGAAAGCAGGCATGCCGATTATCTATAGCTTCGGCCTAAAGCCTCGACGAGCTGTCCAGATGGCGACGCGGTGGGGGATGCCCACTGCTCCGTCAATAGAGAACGCCGCACCAGCCGCTCAAAGAATTCATATCCTTCAGGCCAGCGCCCAAAACCGCTTGCAACATTGATGTGGCCGGAAAACCCGATCGTCACCAGATCGCTTCCCCAGGCTTTCACATGACGTTCCAACTGCGGGACGCTCATGTAGGGATCGTTGAGGCTACCGACAACGAGACTTGGAAAGGGAAGATGCTCGAGCGGTTCGGCACCAAATTCAATCATACAGGGATGCATCTGCATGGTTGTTTCCAGCGAACAAGGAGCGACCAGTAGCGCGCCACGGATAAGGCCTGCCCCACGGCGGCTGGCATAGCTTGCTGCAAGGAGGCAACCGAGACTGTGTGCAACGAGAAAGGCGCCATCGGTGTTCGACAGCGCCTCATCGAGCTTCGCCTGCCAATGCGCAAGAACCGGACAGGTCCAGTTCTCTTGTTCCACGACCGACGCGGATACTTGCTCGCGTACCCAGTGTCGCTGCCAATGCTCATCGGAAGAGCCATTCAAACCCGGAATGACAAGCGTCTGGATCATAACCGCCTCATTACGTTTCTAACGCTTGTAGAAGATAGGCGGGCGGTCACGTTGCGTCGGCGAAAGCTCATCCAAAATCTACCAGAAAGATAGATTAATTTGCCTCGTTGCGCGCAACATGATCCGGTAATTTACAGAAATCGAATACAGAACGAATGGAAGTCGGACATGAAAAACTTCATCACTGCAGGCCAAGCCAAAACCAGCCAGTTTGTGGGTTCGTCCGTTTCCCGATGCCACCTTCACTCGCGAATGCAGATGTGTATTGCGCCCATTACGGCCGAGAACATTGAGGAAAGATTGCGAGATTGGAGTGAAGGACATGCAGAAGCAAGTCGTTGAGCATGGTGGGTTGCCGGTCGGTATAGCTATTCCGGATAGCGGGAAGCTGCGTTTTATAGCTGTGAAGTTTCATGTCATCGATCTCGATGATCAGCGTTTTGCAACGCTTGGCGAACTGAGGGCCGCGATCAGCGACCATCTCAGATCCTCAAGGCCGATTGCTGCCTGACGACGACAGACCAAGTGCCAAACTTGGTCGTCGGCGTCACGCCCGCGCTCGACAAACTCGTTTTCCCAGAGAGATCCATGAAAGACATTCTGAAAGTAACCGGCAACCGGACATTGACGGTTGGTGCAGCCCTCATCGTTGCAAGCTTGGTCTTGCGCAATTTCGACACCGGAATACCCAGCTGCCTTGTCGCTGTCAGCCTGGCAGCTGGTCTCGTCTCGGTTATTTTTGCTGCTGGCCGGATGAGCGATTAGTACGCCTGGCACATCCGTTCATCTGAGCTCTCGCACGACGTGAACGGCGACGCGTTTAGCCTTCCGAGCTTGAGGCGACAATGCAACAACCTTGCTCAGCTATGGATAGGCTGGCGGTAACCTGGAGGTAGACGGGAAAAGAGGTTCGTGAACGATCTTGACGAACCCACCTCCCCGACCCACATCCCCGGCGATCAGGACAAGATGCATAGCATGACAACATTTCTAGAAAAGACGTTCGGCCCGACCGAACTTGCCATTGTTGAGGCTGCTTTCAGCGAATGGGTTGATCAAGCAAAAGTTGAAAAACAAAGTCCTGAGGCAGAGTTGGCAGCGGCGATCGTCATCAACCTGTTTCGCGAGGGAAACGACACCATTCCCGCAATGCGAAAAGCAATTTCCGCTCATCGTGGCTTGATCGACCTGCGTTGCTCTTAAATAGCTCAGCGGATTTGGCTGCGGGGAGATACAGCTCTCTCTTACGGTTTGCCGGAATTTGAACGCTATGCGCCGACAGGTCGTCTCATGCTTAAATTTTGGCGGAGATATGATCCGTACCGGCGAAACAGCATCGCTCGCTTGTTGTGAGCGGGCACGCCATCCTTGAGAAAGCACCGGGCTTGGACCGCCTTGAATTGTTCACCCGTGGGTGTTCGCGAAATCATGACCACCCGGCTTCACATCGGTTATGCCGGGCCAGGCAGTCTGTTACCCCGAATACCCCAGAAGCCGCGAAATTCGCACGGCGGTGCTCTTCGTCTTTTCGATATGTTCTTCTGATGGAACCTCGCCGAGGAACTGGATCATGTCGACGATGCCCACAGCGCCACAGACCATGCCTGCTGCGTTGAATATCGGGCTGGCGAGCGTGTTCAAACCGAGAGCGGCCTGATTGGGCGCGACAGCCCAGCCCTGCCGCCGGATGATTTCGTATTCTTGCGCCAGCACGGTCGGCGAAACGATTGTCTCAGGGGTGAAAAGCTCAAGCCGGTTTCGTAATACACGCGCCTGAAAAGCCTGCGAGGAAAAGGCAGTTGCGACTTTGCCCTGAGCAGACCCGTGAAATGACAGGATCGATCCGACCCGAACCCCGATTTCAATCGAAGCCCGCCCAGGAACGGTCGCAATGACAAGCATGCCTTCCGGCGTCAGTTGGGATGCGACAGCAGAGTGGCCCAGCGCATCCCGAAGATCGAGAAGCGGATCGTTGGAGGCACGAATAAGACCCATATTGTCGAAAACGGATTGGCCGAGAGATAGCAGCTTGGAGCCTAATTCATATCGTTCGGAATCATCCTGCTGAAATACATATCCCTGCTGAACAAGCGTCTGGAGATGGCGGTGGATACGGCTTTTGCTTGTCCCTAGCGTATTGGCGAGGCTGGTCACACCTACACCCTTGGGAGTGCGGACGACCTGCTCGATAATATTCATCGTAAGGATGACGGACTGGAGGCCATCTGAATTTTTGTCTTCAGTATCAGTCATCTGCCGTTACACCTTTAAAACTCATCCAAACGTCCATAAAATAATCGGAGCCGCTTTGTGCTTCCGAAGCATGCTAAATCCAGGCATCCGAGATTTCTGGTCGAGTCTGAAACAATAGCAGCCTGCCATTTTTCCATTCCGGAACGCTCTGCTGGAGCGTCTTTCAGAAAATTCATTCCCTCCCAAGACGCCGCAAAACACTCGTGCGCAATTTCGTCCACGGGCGTAACCGCTCATTCGCGAACATAAACTGGTAAGAACAAAGTTCTGAGAAATCAAGGTATTTGGCTTTCCGCTTGCGAAACAGCAAGCCTTCTATCGGCGTTTAAATCCCAGAAATATTGACCGCCGCATCCGTTTGACGCGCAAGCCGTCCCCAATCAACCGCTTGACGAATGATCGCGGAAAGCAAATAAATCAGAACACCGTTTCTTTCAGCGGAACAAAAGAATGCGGTGCCGTGATTGATGGAATGGCATCCCTCTTCTGGAGGTCCGTCTTGGAATAACGGAAATCGAGCTGGTGACGTGAAGATGCCGCCAGAGGAGAATGGAGGAATATAAATGGCTGAAATTGCCTCAAGGACCTCGGAACTTGACGCCCGTGTCGATGAGATATTGCGCGGGGGCGTCGACCCGCATGTTCACAGCGGCCCATCGATCGCAGCTCGGGCTGTCGATCATCTGGAACTGGCCAGACAACTCTCGGATGCGGGCTTCATTGCGGCCGTCACCAAGGATCACGACTACTCCGGCGTCGTGCCAACGGAGATGATCCGCAAGCATCACCCCGAACTTTCGACAAAGGTTTATTCAGGCATCGTACTGAATAACGTGGTGGGTGGCTTCAATCCTTATGCGGTCGAGCACACCGCTGCCATGGGCGGGAAAATTGTCTGGTTGCCGACACTTGCCGCCGAAAACCATCTTAAATGGGAAAAATCATCGGGCTGGGTTCATCCTGCATCGACGCAGAAAATCCGCCCAGCGACCGCGGTTCCGCTTTTCGACAGCGACGGCAAGCTTCTCGAACCAGTGCTTGATGTTCTCGATGTCGTTGCAGCAACTGGCATGGCCTTAGCCAGCGGCCACATCCACGTCTCAGAGACAAAGGTGATATTCGCGGAGGCTATAAAGCGGGGCGTAGAACACCTCATATTCACTCATCCGGAAGACATCGTCGGTGCGTCCCTGGAAGACGCCCGCGAACTCGCCGGAATGGGGGCCTATGTAGAGCATTCGCTCGCCTTCTTCCTGAACGGTTCGAAGTTCCAGACGCGCAAGGAAGAAGAGCTTAAGGCTCATATCGATATCGTTGGCGTAGATCGGACAATCTTGTGTTCTGATCTCGGACAAGTCGGCACATTCACACCGATTGAAGGTTTCCGAAATGGCGTTCTCGCCTGCATCAAGCTTGGCTACTCCGACAGCCAGATCCACGAAATGGTGGCGACCAATGCGGCGAATGTCCTCGGCCTCACCGGCTGACCATTTGATACTTGCTATCAAGCCAAAAGGTTGGCCTGAAAGCGTATTTCAAAATTATTAGCGCTGTCTGCTTCGGACCGGGAATCCGAAGCAGCTTTTCTGGAGGAAAAAATGTTACAATGGTATCATGAGCTTAACAGCAAAGAACGAAAGACGTTCTATGCTTGCTTTGCCGGGTGGGCGACCGATGCGCTCGACACACAGCTCTTCAGCTTTCTTATTCCGACACTTGTTGCGTTCTGGTCGATTACCAATGCCGAAGCCGGCTGGCTCGGCACATCCGCTTTGATCTCCTCTTCAGTCGGTGGTTGGGTCGCCGGCATTCTTTGTGATCGCATCGGTCGCGTGAAGGTCATGAAGATCGCCATCGCATGGTTCACCGTATTTACCATCGCAAGCGGCTTTGCCGATTCCTATGAGCACCTTCTGATTGCCCGCATTCTCTCCGGCCTCGGCTTCGGTGGCGAATGGGCCGCAGGCGCAGTTCTCATGGGTGAAGTCATTCGCCCTGCCTATCGCGGCAAGGCCGTCGGTAGCGTTCAGAGCGCCTATGCACTCGGATACGGATTTGCGGCCATCCTGTCTTCGGTGCTCTTCGCCACGATCGAACCGTCCGAGGCCTGGCGCTGGATGTTCTGGATCGGCGCACTTCCTGCCGTCTGGGTTTTCTGGGCACTGCGCGGCGTGGAGGAACCGGAAGTCTTCCTCAAAGCCAAGAAGGAACAGCACGCCCGTGGCGAACGTGTCAATCCGCTGGTCATCTTCGCACCACGTTACCTGAAGACGACGATCCTGTGCTCGCTGCTTGCTCTGGGGGTACAGGGCGGCGCATTCTCGATCGTCATGTGGCTGCCGTCGTTCCTCAAGAGCAACTATCACCTCACCTCGGTCGAAGTCGGTTACTATGTCTTCGTACTGACCTTCGGATCGTTCGTCGGCTATATCGTCGCTGCTTATCTCTGCGATTCCATCGGCCGCCGGCTCAGCTTCTTCGTCTTCACCATCCTGAACTGGATCATCATTCCGGTGTTCCTGTTCGTGCCGGAAATGGGTGCGGTGTCGCTGCTGCTCATCTTCCTGTTCGGCTTCTCGCTGCTCGGTATCTACAGTGCGCTTGGCCCTTATTTCACCGAGTTGTTCCCCAGTCTCATCCGTGCGAACGGGCAGGCTTTCAGCTACAATTTCGGCAGAGCCGTGGGTGCCTTCTACCCGGCCATCGTCGGCATGCTGGCATCCGCTGAACTGCTGCCCTTGCACAGCGCAATGGGTGTGACGGCAATGTCCGCTTACGTCTTCGTGTTGCTAGCCGTCGCAATCCTGCCGGAGACCAACGGCCGGGATCTGACCACGACGGATGGAAAAGTCGATGCGACGCCCGTCGCGCCGAGCGGACAGCCAAACGAAGCCAACCCTTAACAATACCGTCAAACGCAATCTGAAATTCCCAACGGCCTCAGGCCGTTGGGGGTCGGTAGTGCGCGACACCCGGAATCTCAACATCTCAGCTGAAATGCGTGACCACCATGACAATTCAGAATCGAAACATCCTGATCGTTACCGCTCACCCTGAACAACGGTCCTTCAATCATGCGTTGACCGAAAGCGCCGCCGCTGCGCTGCGTTCCGCCGGACATGATGTCGTGGTTTCGGATCTTTATGCCGAAAATTTCGGCGCCTCCTCCGGACCTGGCGATTTCACCGCCCGTGCGGATGCCGATCACCTGCACTATCAGAACGAACAGACCAATGCGGTTCGCACCAAATCCTTCGCGCCCGACATAGCACGCGAACAGGCCAAGCTTGCTGCCGCCGATGTCGTCATCTTTCAATTCCCGCTCTGGTGGGGAGGGCCGCCCGCCATCCTAAAGGGCTGGCTCGACCGGGTTCTGGCCTATGGCTTCGCCTATGTGGACGGTTATCGATTTGACACCGGCCTCTTTCGCGGCAGGCATGCGATCCTGTCGGTGACCACAGGCGGAACACCCGCCCGTTTCAGCGACGATGGCGTTTATGGACCGATTGAACAACTCCTGCGCCCGATTAAGCGCGGTGCGCTGGAATATATGGGCTTCGAAGTCGCGCCATCCTTCGTTTGCTACGGCGCACCACGCATGAGCGAGGAGGATCGCCAGACCCATCTGTCGCTCTGGGCGAAACAGGTGCTCGAGATCGCCAGGCTTCCCACGGACAAATCGCTTTATCCCGCCGACCCGCTGTCTCTGGTTGAGGACGGAGCATGGGCGAGAGGCCGATGACGTCGGCAAGGATACATTTGGAACGAGCCTGCCTCGTCACCTCTGATTGGAGTTAAAAAGGGAACAGGACATATTCATTCTCGATGGGGCCCGTACCGCGATCGGTACGTTCGGGGGGGCATTGAGCACCTTTACACCGGCGGAACTCGGCGTGATTGCCGCAAAATCAGCGATTGAACGCTCGGGTGTTGCCGCTGCCGATCTCGACAATGCCGTCGCCGGCAATGTCATTCCGAACTCGCCTCGCGATCTTTACCTCGGGCGCGTGATCGGCATGGAAAGCGGCTTGCCTGCCTCTGCACCGGGCCTCACGCTTAACCGGCTCTGCGGCTCCGGCGCCCAGGCAATCGCAACGGCAGCTTCGATGATCCGGGCCGGCGAAAGCAGGCTCTCGCTCGCCGTAGGCTCCGAAGTCATGAGCCGTGCCCCCTATTCGATCGACAGCCTGCGCAAGGGCCAGAAGATGGGGGATGCCGGGCTGACCGATTGGTTGCTCGGATCGCTTACCGATCCGTTTGGCTGTGGGGGAATGGGCATCACGGCGGAAAACATTGCTGCCAAATACGATATCGGCCGCAGCGAGCAGGATGTCTTCGCACTCGACAGCCAGCAGAAGGCAGTGCGCGCGATCGCCGGGCAGCGGTTCGCGTCTCAGATCGTTCCGGTCACGGTCAAGACCCGGAAAGGGGAGCAGATCGTCACGCAAGACGAGCATCCCCGCGCGGATACGACGCTCGAAGGCCTTTCATCTCTGCGACCGACCTTTCGCAAGGACGGTACGGTGACTGCCGGTAATGCGAGCGGCATCAATGATGGTGCTGCAGCCGTCGTGCTGGCAAGCGGCGCAGAAGTTGCTGCCCGAAATCTTCGTCCGCGTGGAAAATTGCTCTCGTGGGCCGTTGCCGGCGTTCCGCCGGAAATCATGGGTATCGGCCCGGCTCATGCCGTTCCGCTGGCGCTGCAGCGCGCGGGCCTCGATCTCGCGCAGATCGACGTGATCGAATCAAACGAGGCATTCGCCGCGCAGGCGATTGCCGTGAACCGGCTGCTCGGTCTGCCTCTCGAAAAGGTCAATCCGAATGGCGGTGCAATCGCGCTCGGGCATCCGCTGGGCGCGACCGGCGTCATCCTGACGGTCAAGGCTCTTTATGAACTGGAGCGCATCGGCGGCCGCTACGGTCTCGTCACCATGTGCATCGGCGGTGGGCAGGGGATCGCTCTTGTTATCGAGAATTGCCTGGCCAATCGCGCGTAGACTTCAAGGAGGAAAAAATGACTTCGAATTTGCGAACACGGATCCACGCAGGTGAGCTGCTTGTCGGGTCATTCATCAAGACGCCTTCCCCGCATGTGATAGAAATCCTTGGTCATGCGAAACTGGATTTTGCGGTGATCGACCAGGAACATGCGCCGATCGGCATCGCCCAGGTGGACATGCTGGCACTTGCCGGCAAGGCGATCGGCCTGCCGCTCCTGTCCCGTCGCTGGGGTGCCTCGGTCGACTGGATCTCTCCGCTGCTCGACCTCGGACTTGCCGGAGTGATGGTGCCGCACGTGCTGAATGCCGAAGGTGCCCGTGCCGTCTGCGATGCAGTGCGTTTCTCTCGTGGGAAACGTGGCCTTTCGCCATCACCACGGGCCGGCAATTACGGTGGCATCGGCATCGCCGACTATCGTGTCAAATGCGACGCGGAGAGTGTCGTTATGGTGCAGATCGAGGACAAGTCGGCGCTCGATCATCTCGATGAGATCGCCGGCGAGCCGGATGTCGATCTACTGTTCATCGGGCCGGCAGACCTCTCGCAATCGATGGGGGTCAGTTATCCCTCGCCGGAACTGGATGCCGCCATCGACCAGATCATCGCAGCCGGCAAGAAGGCGGGCATCGCAATCGGCCTGTTCGTCGGCGATCCCGCCCATATCGCCAAATGGCACGCCCTTGGCGTGACCGTCTTCGTCTGCGGCTCCGATCAGGCGCTTCTGCGCAAATCCGCCACCCAGATGATGATCACAGCAAAAACCGAGAAGGAGTGAAACATGTACAACGACAAGGATCCGCGCGCAGATCTCTTCGCCGCGGCGGCAAAGCCGCCGGCAACGGGTTTGGTTGCAGAAGAGCAACTGGTGACCTTCTATGATACGCCACCGCAGGATGAGCATAATGGAAGCCGCACCTGGTATGTCAGGGGTTGTAATTTCGTCCTCGCTTATTCCGAAACGAAGGACGGGGCGACCCTGGAGCGCAAGGGACAAGCTGACGAATACGTTCTTTATCTTGCCAATCCGGCCGACAGGGCGATCGTCGAGTGGGGTGGTCAGAAGGTCGAGGTTGCGGGTTATTCCGTCACCTTCATACCGCCGGGCGACAGCCGGATCGTCCTGCCGTCTGGCGGCAAGCTCGCACGGCTTTTCACCACGGCCTCGAAGGATCTGGTCAAGGCATGCCCCAATGCCGACGCTTACGATGTGCCGCGCCAGCACATCCCCGCATTCGAGCCCTGGCCGGAACCCGTGGGTGGGTGGAAAGTACGCCAGTATTCGCTGAACGTTCCCGATGAGCCGGGTCGTTTCGGGCGAATCTTCCGCTGCACGACATTCATGGTGAATGCGCTTCCGTCGCAGGTCGGACCGCGCGATCCGGCAAAGATGTCGCCGCATCATCACGACGATTTCGAACAGTGCTCGCTGGCATTGGGCGGGAGCTTTACCCACTACCTGCGCTGGGCCTGGACGACCGATATGGCCGACTGGCGCGAGGACAAGGCGATTGATGTCGGCTCGCCATCGGTGCTCGTCATCCCGCCTCCGGTCATTCACACGACGCGGGCCAGCAGCGACGGCAACAACGATCTGGTCGATATCTTCTGCCCGCCGCGCGTGGACTTTTCGCTTAAGCCCGGCTGGGTTTTGAACGATGCCGACTATCCAATGCCGGGCACCCGGTAATCCAGCGGGAGAGGGCCAGGCTGGCAGCAGTCGGCCCTCTCCTGGAATGTGCCTGTTCGAAAGTGCGCAAGGCGCTGCCTCGGGCGGGCGTTCCAGCACGGCTGCAAAGCTTCAGCTCTTTAGAAATCAAAGGTCTCAAAAATGTACAAGGTGAATACCGCCGAGGAAGCCGTGCGACGGATACCAGATGGAGTCGTCCTGATGATCGGTGGCTTCGTCGGCATCGGGACGCCTCAGGATCTTGTCGATGAACTGGTGCGTCAGGGAAAGAAGGATCTGACGCTCATCGCCAACGATACAGCGCGCCCGAATGTGGGCGTTGGCAAGCTGATCGACGCCGGGCTGGTGAAAAAGGCCATCGTCAGCCACATCGGCACCAATCCGGTCACGCAGAAGCAGATGATCGGCGGAGCGATAGAGGTCGAACTGGTTCCGCAGGGCACGCTCGCCGAGCGGGTACGCGCCGGAGGTTCCGGGCTTGGCGGCGTGTTGACGCCAACCGGTGTCGGCACGGATGCGGCGATCGGCAAGGAAACGATCGAAATCAACGGTATCCCCTATCTGTTGGAAACGGCGCTCAAGGCTGACTTCGCCTTGATCAAGGCACGCAGCGCGGATTACTCCGGGAACCTCCGCTATTCGCTGACATCGCGTAATTTCAATCCGCTGATGGCCATGGCTGCTGAAATCGTTATCGCGGAGCCGGACGAAATCGTGCCGGTTGGTTGCATCGAGCCCGATGCCGTCGTCACGCCGCATGTTCTTGTTGACTTGCTGATTGCGAAGGGAGCCACGATATGAACGACAAAGAGATCATCGCGAGGCGGGTTGCTCAGGAACTCAAGGCCGGCACACTTGTCAATCTCGGGATCGGCTTGCCCACCATGGTCGCATCCTACCTGCCTGCCGGGCTCGACGTTTCGTTCCAGTCGGAAAACGGCATTATCGGCATGAGCGCCTTGCCTGATCCGGGTCTTGCCGGAAGCAATCTCACGGATGCCGGAGGGACACCTGCAGGCGCGTTGCCGGGAGCCTGTGCCTTCGACAGCGCCATGTCGTTCGCACTGGTTCGCGGCGGCCATCTCGATGTCACTGTGCTGGGGGGGCTTCAGGTCGACGAAGAAGGACACCTTGCCAACTGGATGGTGCCCGGCAAGATCGTGCCGGGCATGGGCGGCGCAATGGATCTCGTATCCGGCGCCAAGCGCGTCATCGTTGCGATGACGCATACCGCCAAGGGCGAACCCAAGATCCTGAAGAGATGCACCTTGCCGCTGACATCCGTTCGCCGCGTTGACCTGATTGTCACGGAGATGGGCGTCATCCAGCCAACAGAAGAAGGCCTCGTGCTTCTCGAGACAGCGCCGGGCGTGACAGTCGAACAAATTGTCGCCGCGTCGGAAGCCAAACTGTTAATGCCGAAGGTTCCAGGCGTGATGGGCATCGCAGCCTGAACTATCGGTTCGCGGGAGCGGTGTATCCTCCTCCGTCGCCGCTCCCGCTTCATTCCGCCTCATCCCGAGGCATCATCATGTCCCGGCGTCAGCTTTCCTCTTTCGCCAACGCTACGCCACACCAATCAAGGGCGGCATGCCCACCATTTCACAATCTGCGCCATCCGGGGGATTTGCGTCTCAAGGTTTGAGCGAGCGCACCATATTGGCCAGCCTTTCGCAGGCACTTTCGAGTTCAGGTTCGGATGCCGCGATCGATAGCCGAATAAATCCGGGCGCCGCAAACGCAGCCCCCGGCACACTCGACAGGCCGAATGTCTGCAACAGACACGCCGCAAACGCCGTATCGTCGCCGAGAACGACACCATCGGCAGTCTTGCGGCCAATCAGTTGCTGCACGCCGATGAAAGCGTAAAAGGCTCCATCGGGCGCTATGAAATCGATACCCTCGATCTCGGCCAGCCGGCCGGCCACGATCTTCGCGCGCCCGGCAAATGTTCGGGCACCCTCGCTGACAAAAGTCTGATCTCCGGTGAGGGCCGCGATTGCTGCCGCCTGAGCGACCGGCGACACGCATGAGACGCTTTGCGACTGCATCTTGTTGAGCGTCGAAATCAGCGCTTTCGGACCGGCGGCATAACCCAGCCGCCAACCCGTCATGGCGTAAGCCTTGGAGACGCCGTTGACGATCAGCGTCCGGTCCCGCAACTGCGGGCAGGCCTCGCCGAAGGAGACAAAGGGCGTGTCGTTCAACAGCACATGCTCGTAGATCTCGTCGGAGACGATGAGCACACGCGGATGGCGCGCCAGCACATCTGCAAGCTTGCGATATTCTTCGCCGGAATAGATCGCTCCTGTCGGATTGGACGGAGAATTCAGCATCAGCCATCTGGTCTTCGGCGTGATCGCTGCTTCGAGCTGCTCGGCCGATAACTTGAAACCGGCATCCGCACCGCAGGTCAGATAGACCGGTGTGCCCCCATGCAGCGAGACGATGTCTCCGTAGGATACCCAGCAAGGTGTGGGAATGATGACTTCATCGCCCGCTTCCAGCGTTGCGAGAAACACGTCGAACAGGATCTGCTTGGCGCCATTGGCAACCATCACCTCGTCGGTGGAATAATCCAGTCCGTTTTCCGTCTTGAACTTCTTCACGATCGCCTGACGCAGGCTTTCCATTCCCGCGGGCGCGCCATAGCGGATACCGCCCTTGCGGATCGCTTCGACGGCCGCTTCCGCAACATGCGGCGGCGGTTCGAAATCCGGCTCGCCGAGCGACAGGTCGATAATGTCGTGACCTTCTGATGCCAGCTTCTTTGCCGCCATGGCAATCGCCATGCTCGGAGACGACTTGATGCCCGCGGCACGGCGGTTCTCGAAACTCATTTTCGGCTTCCCTGGAGGATTTGACTTGATCGAAACCGGGCGGGGCCTCTGCCTCGCCCGACACTCTTGGGAGAGTTATTTCGAAGCGACGTAGTCAAAGGCGATATCGCGTTCTGCCGCAGCGACATCCCGTTTGTCAGCCGACCCGTAACCGCCGCCGCCCGGAAGCTGCAGGATTAGCCTGCGACCGGCCGGAACATGCTGGCGACCCTTGGAAGCGAGACGGGTTCCGTCATCCAGCATCACGGCACCGGCGGCACCGTTTTCACCACCTTCGCGACCGCGCGGGGGATGATCGACACGGTCGAACATGGCGTTGAAGTGCATCTCGTGACCCTCGGTCGGCGAGATTTCCACCACCTGACCGAGACCGCCGCGGAACTGACCGGCACCGCCGGACCCGTCGCGCAGTTCCTTGCGCCAGAAGATGACCGGACCGACATGTTCTGTCGCCTCGATCGACATCGAATGCACGCCGCTCGGGAATGCCGTTGCGCTCATGCCGTCGAGCGTCGGGCGTGCGCCGGAGCCACCGCTGTTGAACAGCAGAACCTCGGCACGCTGGCCGCCATCAGCCGGAGCCTTGTCGCCCTGAAGCGGGCGAACGCTGACATGCAGGTTCCACAGCGCGCCAGCACCTTCCGCCGGCACCTTGCCCGGCAACATCTTGTGCACGGCGCCGAGCACTGCATCGGGCACCAGATGGCCAAGTACGTGGCGCACCGAGACAGGCGCCGGATGCTGGGCATTCAGGATGCAATTCTTCGGTGCCACGACGCGGAACGGCAGGAGCGAATAGTGGTTATTTGGAATATCGGGTGCGATCGCGACCTTCATGCCGTAGCATGCATAAGCTGCCGAATAGATGATCGGGCAATTGATGCCCTTCGGGCTCGGCGGCGAGGTCCCGTCAAAATCAGCGAGAATATGATCGCCTTCGACATCTAGACGTACCGCGATATCGATCGGTGAACCGTAACCATCGACCCGCATCGTGTTGGAATAGGAGCCCTTCGGTAAGGCAGCAATTCGCTCGATCGTGGCGTCATAACTGCGCTTGAAAATGAATTCGCCGAGCGTCTCCAGATCGTCGAGCTCGAACTCTTCCATCATGTCCATCAGCCGGCGATGGCCGATCTCGTTGCAGGCGGCCAGCGAATAGACGTCACCGACCACCTGATGGCTCTCACGCACATTGTTGTGCAGGATGTTGACGAGATCCTTGTTGACCTTGCCGCGCTCGGCAAATTTCATGATCGGAACGAAGATACCCTCTTCATAGACCTCGTTCGCATCCGGCCCGAAACCGCGACCACCGACATCGACCACGTGTGCCGTGCAGGCGAAATAACCGACAAGCGCGCCGTTGCGGAAGCTCGGCGAAACGACGGTGAAGTCGTGCAGGTGGCCGGTGCCCTTCCATGGATCGTTGGTGATAAAGACATCGCCTTCGAAAATGTTTTCAGGCCCGATATCGCGGATGAAGTGACCGACGGCTTCCGCCATCGCGTTGACATGGCCGGGCGTGCCGGTGACCGCCTGGGCGATCATCAGGCCGCCGCGGTTGAAGACGCCGGCGGACAAGTCGCCCGATTCACGCACGCTGGTGGAGAATGCCGTGCGGATGAGGGTGACGGCCTGCTCTTCAACGACGGAGATCAGCCGGTTCCACATGATCTGCATGTGAACGTCGGAAAGTGCATTGGTTTTCATGGATAGTATCCTCCGTTCAAGCGCTCTGCTTGACGCGTACGAGCAGGCAGCCATCGGCCTGCATGATGACTTCGCGGCTGGCGGTGATGATGGTCGAGGTTTCGCGTTCGGTGATCACGGCAGGCCCCGAGACGAAATCGCCCGGTTTCATGTCTGTGCGGTCGACGATCGAAGCATTCTGGAAGCTGCCTTCCTGCACATCGAAGATGTCGCGTGTGCCACGAACCTTTGCCGCGCCGGCCTTTGCCGTCTTTCCGATCCGCTCCGGCGGCGCGACCTTGGATGTGGCCCGCAGCGACCAGCTGACGATCTCGACATCGAGCCCGTCGATGACGCGACCGAAGAAGTGTTCGTATTGCTCGTCGAACAGTTTGCGGAACAGGTCGCCATCGGCATCCGCATAGTCACGAACTTCGATCGTCACCGGCACTTCCCAGCCCTGACCGACGTAGCGCATGTAGGCGATGCATTCGAGATCCGGATCGGCATCTGGCGCGCCGGAGCGCACGAAGGATGTCGCTTCCGCGATCAGCTCAGACACCGTATGGTTGATCGCGGCCGCATCGAAGCGGCTGAGGCGGCTATAAGCGCTGCGAACGCTTTCGAAACCGAAGGGTGCTCGCAGGAAGCCGATAGCCGAGCCGACACCCGCGCCCGGCGGGATCAGAAGTTCGGCCATGCCGAGCTTTTCGCAAAGGCGCGCGGCGTGGATGGGGGCAGCACCGCCGAAGGCGATCATGGTGAACTCGGAGAGTTCCTTGCCGTTTTCCACGGCGTGCATGCGTGCCGCATTGCTCATGTTTTCGTCGACCACCTCGCTGAGGCCATAGGCGGCTGTGGCGATATCGGTATCGAGCTTGGAGGCAAGATCCGTATCTATCGCCTTGTCAGATGCCGGGCGGTCGAGCTTCATCGCGCCGCCGGCAAACTCGTCGGCATCCAGACGGCCAAGGATGAGGTCGGCATCGGTGACGGTCGGGTTTGCGCCACCGCGGCCGTAGCAGGCCGGACCCGGTTCGGAGCCAGCACTATGCGGGCCGACGCGGATCTGGCGCATGCTGTCGATCGTTGCGATCGAGCCGCCGCCTGCGCCGATTTCCACCATTTCGATGACGGGAATAGAGATCGGCATGCCGCTGCCCTTCTTGAAGCGCCAGGTACGTGCCACTTCGAAGGTCTTTGAGGTTTTCGGCGTCTGCTTTTCGATCAGGCAGATTTTTGCCGTGGTGCCACCCATGTCGTAGGAGAGCACCTGATCGAGACCATAGCTGCTGGCGATATGGGCTGCGAAGATCGCGCCGCCGGCCGGGCCGGATTCAAGCAGGCGTACCGGAAATTCGATGGCGCTTTCAACGCTGATGATGCCGCCGCCCGAGTGGATCATGAAGACCGGGCAACGCGTGCCCTCTTCGGTCAGGCGACCGACGAGGCGATTCAGATAGGACGCCATCAGCGGCTTGACGAAAGCATTGGCGCAGACGGTGTTGAAACGCTGGAACTCGCGCATCTGCGGCGAAACTTCAGAGGAGATCGAAACCGAAATGTCTGCCTTCTTGGCGAGAAGCCGGTCTCTCACGATCTTCTCGTGCGTGCCGTTCAGATAGGAGTGAATGAAGCCGATGGCGACGCTCTCATAGCCGGCGGCGATGATGTGATCGCACAGGGCATCGACCTCATCGAGATCAAGCGGCTTCAGCACGAGACCATCGGCGCCGATACGTTCATCGACGACAAACCGTTCGTTGCGCGGCACGAGCGGCGCCGGCAGAACGATATCAAGATCATACTGTTCGAAACGGCTTTCGGTGCGCATTTCGATGACGTCGCGAAAGCCCTTGGTGGTGACGAAGGCGGTGCGGGCGCCGCGCCGCTCGATCAGCGCATTGGTGGCGAGCGTCGTGCCGTGAATGATCGTATCGATTTCGGAAAGCTCGACACCGGCGACTTCGGCGACCTGCCGAATGCCCTTGACGATCGCATTTTCGGGATAGGAATAGTCGGTCAGCACTTTGATCGAATGGAGCGTGATGCCTACCTCCATCGCAACGTCGGTGAAGGTGCCACCGATATCGACACCGACCCTGATCTGCTTGCCATCTTTCGCCATTGTCTGTCTCATGCTCCATAAGCGAGCTGTTGTTGCGTGCTGCCCGAAAACCCGTTTTTCGGCGTGCAGCGACCTGTCCCCGCCCGCGCGAACAGGCGGGGGCCAAGAGCTCTTCAGTTGTTGATGTTTTCTGTCCGGCGCGGCGGCCTTCAGCGGTCGCGCTGGATCGAGATGTTACTGCTTGCCTGTAAAGTCGACGCCCGGCAGCGTGGTCGGGAGTTTTGCGCGATCGACGCCGATCCACTTCTTGTAGAGCGCGTCGAGCGTGCCGTCAGCGGTGTGACGGGTCACGAAATCGGTGAGGAAGGCGAGCATTTCCTGGTCGCCCTTGCGAACTGCCATGCCCTGAAAGTTGTCGGCAACCTTGTACTTGCGCTCGAACTGCGCATCATAACCAGCCTGCTTGATGACGAGGCCGTAGGTAATGCTGCCGACGATAGCGTCGACCTGGCCGGACAGCAGCGACTGAACCGTCGTCGCGTCATCATCGAAACGCTTGATCTGCGTATTCGGCGGGGCGACCTTGACGAGAAGCGGATCGAAGGCGCTGCCGCGATTGACGCCGATCACGTATTTGCCGAGATCCTCATTGGCCTTTATGGCCGCGTCCTTCTTACCCCAGACGGTGATGTCGTTCGACGAGTAGGGAATGACATACTGGATCACCTTGGCGCGTTCCTCGGTGATCGTCATGGACGGCACGAGGAAATCGACATTGCCGTTGACCAGCAGCGGAATGCGGTTCTGGCCGGTGATGCGCTCGAACTTCACCTCGACGCCGAGTTCTTTGCCGATCAGCTTGGCGATCTCGATGTCAAACCCGTCGTTCTGGCCCTTGGGATCGATGAAGCCCCATGGAAACTGATCCATCTGCACACCGATCGTGGCAGTACCCTTGGCCTTGATCTCTTCCGGCGTCACGGCGAAAGCCGTTGTGGCAAAGGAGGTCGCAGCCAGAAGCACGGCGGCGAACCCGCCCATGACTTTCGAACGCGCAAGGGTCAATGCTGTATTGAACATGTGGTCACCTCTGGTTGGTTTCTTTTCATGCGTTCTTGTTTTACCGAGCGGCGTTGAGGCGCCTTTCGATCTTTGCGCTGCAATAGGTCAGGGGTACGCAGATGATGAAGTAGATCAGTGCGACCGCCCCATAGACCTGCAGCGGCTGAAAGGTGATGTTGGCCATCAGCTGCCCCGATCGGGTAAGCTCGGTGAGGCCAAGCAGGGCGGCGAGCGCCGTGCCCTTGATCAGGTTTACGAGGAAGCTGATGGTCGCCGGCAGGCCGATGCGGAAGGCTTGCGGCAGGACCACATCGATCATCCGGTGCATGTAGCCGATGCCGAGCGCTCGCGCCGCTTCGCTTTGACCATCCGGCACCGCCTGGATGCTGCCGCGCCAGATTTCGCCGAGAAAGGCGCTCGTGTGCAAGGACAGGCCGATCGTCAGCGCCACCCAGATATCCACTTTGAGCCCCAGAAGCGGCAGGCCGAAATAGACGAAGAAGAGCTGGATCAGCAGCGGCGTGCCCTGAAAGATCTGGATATAGGTCGCCATCAGGATGCGCAGCCAGCCCCATTTGCTGGTTCGCCCGAGTGCCACGGCAAGCCCGAGCGCGCCGCCGAGGGTGAAGGCAAGCAGCGACAGGACAACCGTCCAGCGTGCGCCTTCGAGCAGAAAGAGGAACTCACCCCAACCGAATTGACGGATCATCTCGCTGCCTCACTTTGCCGGATAGGAGAAATAGACCCGGCCGATCACGCCGAGAGCGATGGAGAAGAACTGCGACAGCGCCAGGTATATGACGCCGAGCGTCAGATAGATCTCGAAGCTGCGGAATGTCTGGGCATCGAGCGTCTGGGCGAAATAGGTCAGTTCTTCGGCGGAAACCGATGACATCAGGCTGGAGTTCAACATCATGAGGATGAACTGGCTGCACAGAGCCGGATAGACAGCGCGGATCGCCGGGCGAAACACGATGAAGCGGTAGATGTCGACCGCATGCATGCCGAGCGCCCTACCCGCCTCGATCTGGCCGGGGCGAATGGACTGGACGCCGCCGCGGACGATCTCGGCCGCATAGGCCGCACAGTTGAGCGTCATTGCAAGGATTGCGGCCTGTTCGCCGCTCAGGCGAATGCCGATCGCCGGCATGCCGAAGAAGACGAAGAACACCTGCACGAGGATCGGCGTGTTGCGGATCATCTCGATGTAGCCGACGGCGATTGCTTTCAGCGCCGGCTTCTTGCTCATCCGCATCATCATGAAGACGATGCCGAGCGACAGGCCGAAGATCATCGATAGCGACGACATCTTCAGAGTACCGATCACGCCATCGACCAGCGACGGCCAGGCTGCAAACACGGGGGCGAAGTCGAATGTGTAATTCATCACCCGCCCCTCAGTGATTGAGGATCTGGCTGAGGAAGGTCTTGGTACGCTCATGGCTCGGATTGCTGAAGAACACATCCGGCTTGGCGCTTTCAATGATCTCTCCGCGATCCATGAAGATGACGCGGTGCGCCACGGCGCGGGCAAAGCCCATTTCATGCGTCACGCAGATCATCGTGATGCCATCGTCTGCAAGCGAGATCATCGTGTCGAGCACTTCCTTGACCATTTCCGGATCGAGCGCCGATGTCGGCTCATCGAACAGCATGATCTGTGGATCCATGCAAAGCGCCCGAGCGATTGCGACGCGCTGCTGCTGGCCACCGGAGAGCTGAGCGGGATATTTCTGTGCCTGCTCGGCAATATGCACCCGTTCCAGATGGCGCATCGCCTTGTCCTTTGCCTCTGCTGCGGAAGCCTTGCGCACGCGGCGCTGCGCCAGCATGCAGTTCTGCAATACCGTCAAATGCGGGAAGAGATTGAACTGCTGGAACACCATGCCGACATCGCGGCGGATGTGGTCGGCATTGGAGCCCTTCTGGCTGAGCGTCGTGCCGTTGACGGCGATGCTGCCTTCCTGGATTTCCTCCAGATGGTTGATGCAGCGGATCAGCGTCGACTTACCGGATCCGGATGGGCCGCAAAGCACGATATGCTCGCCGCGCCCGACTTCAAGGTTGATCCCCTTCAGCACCTGCAGGTGGCCGTACCACTTGTTGACGCCGCTCATGGAGATGGCTTTTTCCGAAATGCTGGTCTCGTTCATGGCCAGTTCCCCTTTTTGTCAGGCTTCAGGTGCGATTTCGAAGATCGCATCGACTTCGACGGATGATCCGCGCGGCAGCGAACCGGCACCGAGCGCCGTGCGTACATGGCGACCCTTGTCGCCAAAGATCTCGACGAGAAGATCGGACGCACCATCGATGACCGCGGGATGTCCTTTGAAGTCCGCCGGTGCATTGACGAAGCCGCGCAGCTGGACGCACGCAACGACCCGATCCAGATTTCCCTCCAGCGCCGCATTGACGCGTGCCACGATATTCAGTGCGCAAAGCCGGGCAGCCTTGTAGCCATCTTCGGGCAAGAGGTCTTTGCCGACGACACCGACATAATGCTCGACGCCATCGATCCTTGGTATCTGACCTGATACGAAGAGAAGGCTCCCAACGATGCGATGCGATATGTAATTCCCAGAGGCTGGCGCAATCGTAGGCAATACGATACCGAGCTCTGAGAGGCGTGCGGAGACGACACCCATAGCGACTTTCCATCCGATTTTTAAAGATGCGCCAGAAGCGCAACCATGTTCCCGGAGCAGGTCGTCATAGGCTTGATGGCGTTGGCTGATCGCCTGCTCACTTCTTATGGTTTGAGATTATTGAAATACTATCTCTTGTCAATAAGAAAATTAGTGATGCTATCACTTGGTGAATTCAGGCGATTTATCAAATCTAACTATCTGATTTATATGTATTTAGACGTGATAATACGACATGAAGATTGCATCATTTAAAGCATTTATCGGATTCTTTTTACTGCTATCGCAGGGATCGAAACACACGGAAAAATCCAGTGTGCGCACTCTATCAAACAAAAGATGTATTAAAGAGATAGCATCACTACGATAGGTCGTGCTACCTTGCTGCTTATCAAGACATGCGCAGACCGCCAGCGCTTCACAAGACGGGTGATTTTTGGACACTTTGACGGGCCGAACCATACAGGCACTGAAAACGCATATCAGCGACAACCAGCTTTCGGCCGGCATAAAGCTCGGCTCACTCAACGAGCTGTCACAGCAATTCGGAGTGAGCAGAACCGTTATCCGAGAGGCGGTCTCGGCGCTGCGTTCTGAAGGTGTCGTCGAAGCACGGCATGGCGTCGGCGTGTTTGTCCGCGATATCCCACGTGCCGGCGCCGAAGACCCGGGCACATTCGATGCTGACGTTGCCCTCGCCCCTTTATCTCGGCTCAAGACATCCTTCATGGATCTTCTCGAACTCAGGATGGCATTCGAGGTGCATGCGGCAGGCCTCGCCGCCGTCCGGCGCTCTTGGGCGCAGGAATCGAACATATGGAATGCCGCGCGTCAGTTCGAGGCTTCATTGGATGACGAGGCTGCACTCGATCATCTCGATTTCGTCTTCCACCGCTCCATTGCGGAAGCGACCAACAACGGCGCCTTCATCGAATTCTTCAGCCTCATGAGCCTGCAGATCCTGCCGCAGCCCGCTTTTTCCAAAGAGCTGAACCCTGCGCTCATAACGTCTGACTATGTGCAGAACACCGTTGTCGAACACCGTGCAATTTGCGAGGCGATCAGCACCGGAAGCCCGGAAAAGGCGCGTGAGGCCATGCGGGCGCACTTGAACCGAAGCCATCTGCGCTATCGCGGCTTTGCGGATGGCGGCGCATCGCCGCTCAGCAATGTGGCAAGAGATGACTGAGAAGCCGCAATTGCAAAAAATACTGCACTGGCGCTGATGTTGTTTAGTAACCTGAGACATCCCGAGCGGCAGAATAATACGGCGCAGTGAGCAAAACTTCGTTGCCCAACTTATAGGGCAACAGGCCAAGAAATTTATTCAGAAAAAATCCGCATCCGAGCGCTTATCTAAAAGCGAAGCGGCGCAGATAGACTGACCTTAACCCGCCGGCAACGGAAATGTGCTCGGGTGAGATTTTATCGCCCATTACCTCAATGGCTCCGATGACCTTATAAGCCACCGGGATCACTTGCTCATCTTCGGTTGTCAACGAGAGCGCGTTGACCGAATGGTGAAACAGTGGTGTGTCGAAATGGTCTCCCAACGCCTATACCTCCGGAGAAGGCGCTAGATCCAAAGCCGCCCGAACTGAAACTGTTGAGAGCGCAGATAAGCGGCGATTGACGGGCTCGGCGTGAAGTGTAGACCTGCATCGACACTGCCCAACCGGAGACCGCCCGCATTTCCAAAACCCTGACCCTTCACCGCAAGATTCTGGCGGATATCGAGGGAAAGATCGTTTCCGGCACATGGCCGCCCGGCCACCGGATCCCTTTCGAGGTCGATCTTGCCGCGCATTACGACGTCTCGCGGATGACTGTGAACAAGGTGATGGGCCAACTGGCACAGGCTGGCCTGATCGAGCGCCGAAAGAAGGGCGGAAGTTTCGTATCCCAGCCCAAGGCACAATCAGCCGTGCTGGAGATCCACGATATTGCCGACGAGGTGCGCTCCCTCAACCTTGAATATTCCTATCAGCGGTTGTCGATCACCCGCCGCAAGGCGATCGGGGAAGAGCTAGCATGGTTTGCGACCGGCACGCCCGGCGACGTCCTCTTCGTCACCTGCCTGCATCTTGCCGCAGGCCAGCCGTTCTGCCTCGAAGAGCGCGCAATCAATCTTGTCACCGTACCGGCCGCGCTCGAAACCGATTTCATCTCGGTCGCACCCGGCCCCTGGCTCTCTTCGCAAATTCCCTGGATCACCGCCCAGCACCGCATCCAGGCCGTGCCTGCCGACCGCAAGGAACACAAGCTCCTCAATCTCACCCCGAAAAATGCCTGCCTCGTCATCGAGCGCCGCACCTGGAATACATCGGGAGCGGTGACCTGGGTGCGCATGACCTATCCCGGCAATCGCCACGTCGTCACCGCGGATTTTCGTCCGGCGTCCGCCTGAGTGGATGTAACGCAGCGGCAGCAAGACCGGAATGCGATTGTTCTAACAGCCTCCAGACAGCAAAGAAACTTCCGCGCTTGCCTTCAAAATAGAATAGCAAATCCATAGAAATCTGAAGCAACTGGATAGGCTCATGGTCATCGATCAACCGCGAGACCGGACCTATGACGCGCTATCGGAAACTTCTTTCTCTCAGCCTCGGATTGCTGGCTGCCACGACACTTGCAACGGCCAGCCTCGCGGCAGACGCGCCGGTCAAGGGCGGCACGCTCGTCTATCTTGAGCAGCAAGCCCACACCAATCTCTACCCGCCGGCGGGCGGCTTTTACCCCAACGGTGGTATTCTCAACCAGATCACCGACAAACTGACCTACCAGAACCCGAAGACGCTGGAGATCGAGCCCTGGCTGGCGGAATCCTGGACGGTCAACGACAACGCCACCGAATACACGTTCAAGCTCCGTCCCGGCGTCACCTTCTCCGATGGCACACCGGTTGATGCCGCAGCCGTCGCGAAGAACTTCGACACCTACGGCCTCGGCAACAAGGAGTTGAAACAGCCGGTTTCCGAAGTGGTCAACAATTACGAGCGTAGCGAAGTCATCGATCCGCTGACGGTAAAGTTCACCTTCAAGAAGCCCTCCCCCGGCTTCCTGCAGGGCACGTCGGTGATCGGCTCCGGCATCGTCTCGCTCTCGACCCTGGCGCTGCCCTTCGAGCAGCTTGGCGATGCAACGAAGATCATCGGCTCCGGCCCCTTCGTGGTCAATGCCGAGACGCTGGGCAAGTCGCTCGATCTGAAGGTTCGCGAGGACTATAACTGGGGACCGGCGAAGCTCGAACATCAGGGCCGCGCCTATCTCGACGAGATCAACTACATCATCACCGCCGAAGACAGCGTGCGTATCGGCGCTCTTCTCGCCGGTCAGGCCGATTTCATTCGTCAGATCCAGGCCTATGACGAAGGCCAGGTCGAGGCGCAGAGTTTTACCATCTATGCGCCCGGCACGCGCGGCGTGAACAACTCGATCGTATTCCGCCCGGATAATCCACTGGTCGCAGACCTCAAGGTGCGCAAGGCGCTGTCGCTCGCTGTCAACCGCGACGAGATTCTCTCGACGATCTTCTCGAAGAACTACCCGAAGGCGACCTCGATCATCGCATCGACCGCAATCGGTTACGTACCGCAGGAAGACAAGCTCGGCTATGATCCGGAAAAGGCGGAAGCGCTGCTCGACGAAGCCGGCTACAAGCTCGGTGCAGACGGCATCCGCGCCAAGGATGGCCAGAAGCTCGTCCTGACTTCCTACGAATCGCTGCCACAGCCGCAGAGCCGTGCGGTTCTGCAGCTGATTGCACAGCAATGGTCGAAACTCGGCGTCAAGCTGAACGTGTTGGCCGGTGACGCCGGCAGCAAAGTGGTCGATGAACTCGATCCGCTGAAAACGCCGGTCGCCGTCGCCATGGTCGGCCGTGCAGATCCGGACGTGATCAAGAGCCAGTATTATCCGACCAACCGCAACGTGCTGGTGCAGAAGGGCGGCGTCAGCGACAAGGTAAAGACCTTCTCCGACGACAAGCTGAACGCCATCCTGAACGAAATCGCCTCGCAGCCGGATCGCGAAAAGCGCCTGAAGGCGGTGGCGGATGCGCAGGCCTATGTTCTCGATCAGGCCTATGCCGTTCCGATTTTCGAGGAGCCGCAGGCCTTCGCTGGAGCACCCTATGTCAAGGGCGTCGCCTTCGAAGCGGTCGGTCGCCCGGCCTTCTATAGCACCTGGCTGGACAAGTAAGCGCCGATAACCAACAGGCCTCCCAAGCCGCACGGATGGCGGCCTTAAGGGCTGCCATCCACCCTTTGCTGGAGATATGAAATGACGCGATATGTCATAGGACGGATCAGCCAGGCGCTGCTCGTTCTCTGGGCGGCCTTCACGCTGTCCTTCATCCTGCTGCAGGCCATGCCCGGCGATGCGGTGCTGATCAAGTTCCTCAATCCGGAATTCGGCCTGAGCGCCGATCAGGTCGCGGAAATCCGCGCCGCCTATGCGGTGGATTCCAGCGTGGTCGTGCAATACGGACACACACTCGTCAATTTCCTGCAAGGCGATTTTGGTTATTCGCTGCAGGCGGGCGTTCCGGTCTCAGCCCAGCTTGCCACCAACCTGCCACCGACATTGAAGCTTGCCGGCCTCGGCTTTCTTGCGGCGACCCTGCTTGCCGTCTTCATCGCCTTTCTCTCCTCGATGGCGCCTTTCGCGTGGCTGAGAAACGCCATCCAGTCACTGCCGTCGCTGTTCATCTCGGTCCCGGTCTTCTGGCTGGCGATCATGCTGATCCAGATATTCTCCTTTCGCTTCCGGCTGGTGTCGGTCATCAATCCCGGCCCGTGGGAAAGCCTTGTTCTGCCGGTCGCAACGCTTGCCGTTCCGATCGCCGCGCCGCTGGCGCAGATCCTTATCCGCAATATCGATGAAATCCGCACTCGTCCCTTCGTGTCCGTCGCCCGCGCCAAGGGCGCCAGCGAGACGCGGCTGCTCTGGCGGCATGTCGCCCGCAATGCCATCCTCCCGACGCTGACGATCGCCGGCGTGCTCTTCGGCGAACTGATCGCCGGCGCGGTCGTCACCGAAACCGTTTTCGGCCTCAACGGTATCGGCGGCCTTACAGAAAAGGCGGTCGGCAATCAGGATCTCTCGGTGCTTCAGGCAGTCGTCGTCATCTCCGCTGCCGCTTTTGTCACCATCAATCTCGCGGTCGACCTTGCCTATCCGTTGCTCGACCCACGCCTCCGGACCGGACAGGGAGCTGCAGCATGACCAGTCTCGACACTTTCGTTCACCTCACTCCAACGGTGGCTGCCGAGACCGCGAGCCGCCCCGGCAATCGTCGCGACGTGCTGAGCGTCCTGCGCAACTTCCCTTATGGTCTCGCGCTTGCCTGGCTGGTGCTTGCCCTTGTGCTTCTGTGGGCAACCGTGCCTTGGGTATTTACCAGCTATGATCCGCTGCAGGGCACGCCCGGCGGCCAGCTCAAGGCGCCCTCAGCCCTGCATATTCTGGGCACGGATTCGCTTGGCCGCGATCTCTTCGCCCGCATCGTCTACGGCGCGGTTCATTCGCTTTCGGGAGCCATTGCTGCCGTCGGCGTCGGGCTTGTCGTCGGCAGCGGGCTCGGCCTGATCGCAGGTTCGGTCCGCGGACGTGTCGATGAAGTCCTGATGCGGCTGGTCGATGTGCTCCTGTCTATCCCGACCCTCTTGCTTTCGCTCAGCATCATCATCCTGCTCGGCTTCGGCACGCTCAATGCAGCAATCGCCGTCGGCGCAACGGCAATTGCCGGTTTCGCCCGCCTCATGCGGTCGGAAGTCGTACGCGTGCGCAATGCCGAATTCGTCGAGGCGGCCTTCGGAAGCGGCGGCACGTTCGGCAAGGTTTTGTGGCGACATATCCTGCCCAATTCGCTGACCTCGGTCGTAGCCTATACCGCCGTGCAGTTCGGCTGGGCGATCCTGCAGATCTCCACCCTCGGCTTCCTTGGCTATGGCGCACCGCCGCCGACGCCGGAATGGGGCCTGCTGATTGCCGAAGGCCGCAACTACCTCGCAACCGCCTGGTGGCTGACCGCCGCCCCCGGCCTGATCGTCGTTGCCGTCGTTCTGTCGGCCAACCGCATCAGCCAGTCCATCGGAAGGAGCACACGATGAGCACCTCCCCAAATTCCGTACTCGACGTCCGTGACCTGCACATTTCCTACAGCCAGGGCGAGGAGCGCCCGACGGTCGTGCATGGCGTTTCCTTCACCGTTGAGCCGGGCGAAGTCGTGGCTCTGGTCGGCGAAAGCGGATCCGGCAAGACTTCGACCGCACAGGCCGTCATCGGCCTGCTTGCAGAGAACGGTCGGGTCGAAAGCGGTTCCATTCTCCTCAATGGCGAGGATATCAGCCGCTGGAGCGCAAGGCGCCTGCGATCGATCCGCGGCGCCGTCGTCAGCCTCGTTCCGCAGGATCCGGGCAGTTCCCTCAATCCTGTCCTCACTATCGGCGCGCAGGTGCGCGAGATCCTCCAAATTCACGGACGGCTCGATCGCCGCACAGCCGATCGCAAGGTTATCGAGCTTCTCACCAATGTCGGAATCTCCCAGCCGGAACTGCGGATACACCAATATCCCCACGAGCTTTCCGGCGGCATGAAGCAGCGGGTGCTGATCGCCATTGCCATCGCTCTGCGTCCGGCGCTGATCATAGCCGACGAACCCACATCCGCACTCGACGTCACCGTACAGCGCCGTATCCTCGACCTGATCGACGATCTGCGCCGCGAACACGGTACCTCGGTCCTGCTTGTCACCCACGATCTCGGCGTTGCCGCGGACCGGTCGGACCGGCTCATAGTACTGCAGGGCGGGCGTATTCAGGAACAGGGCAAGACCGCAGACGTGCTGGCCTCGCCGCAAAGCGCCTATACCCGCAAGCTGCTTTCCGATGCTCCATCGCTTTCTGTTGCCAAGCCGCGCCCGCCGGTCGAGCCGAGCCGGCCAGCCGCGCTGACTGTCACCAATCTGGTTCAGGATTTTTCGCTGCCGACGGCTAAGAATTTTCGCGCCGTCGATAACATTTCCTTCAGTGTCGCGCGTGGCACGACCCATGCGGTGGTAGGCGAAAGCGGCTCGGGAAAAACCACGACGATCCGTTCGATCGCCGGTTTCCAGAAACCGACATCCGGCGAGATCCGCATCGGCGATCTCGATGTCGCAAGCCTGCGTTCCGAGGCCTTGCGGCAGTTTCGGCGCAAGGTGCAGCTCGTCTACCAGAACCCCTGGGCATCACTCGATCCGCGCCAGACGGTGCAGGCGATCGTCGAGGAACCGCTGCTCAATTTCGACCCGTTACCACGGGCCGAGCGAGAAGCGCGCGTCCGCGCCATCATCGAGCGCGTCGGCCTGCCCGCCACGGTTCTCTCCCGTCTGCCGCACGCCCTTTCCGGCGGCCAGCGCCAGCGTGTGGCAATCGCCCGCGCGCTGGTTCTGGAGCCTGAGGTCGTGGTGCTTGACGAAGCCGTCTCTGCACTCGACGTGACCGTGCAGGCGCAGATCCTCGAACTGCTTGCAGAATTGCAGCGGGATCTCGGCCTTACCTATGTCTTCGTCTCCCATGACCTCGCGGTCGTGCGGCAGATCGCCGACACGGTTTCCGTCCTGCACAATGGCAGGCAGGTCGATTACGGCACCGTTGACGAGGTCTTCTCCTCAACCTCGACCGCCTACACGCGCGAACTCATCGAAGCCATTCCCGGACAGAAATTTCCACGCGCCGAGATATCGCGCCAGCCTATAAAAACAGGACTTTTATCATGACCAGCAAGATTGCCCCCAAACGTCTCGGCTTTTTCACCCGTCTACTCGACGATGTTCCGGCCGGCGAACGTTATCGGCTGGCGGCGGAACAGATCATCCATGCCGAAGAAAACGGTTTTGACAGCGCCTGGATCGCGCAGCACCATTTTCACGCGGAAGAAGGCGGGCTTCCCTCCCCCGCGGTCTTCCTCTCGCATGTCGCTGCCCGCACATCGACCATCCGCCTCGGTACCGGCGTGATCACGCTACCGATGGAAAATGCGCTGCGCGTGGCCGAAGATACTGCCGTGCTAGATCTGCTTTCAGGCCGGCGGCTGGAAGTGGGCTTCGGCACCGGTGGCACGAAGGAATCCTTCGAGGCTTTCGGCATCGACGCTGATCGTCGCGGAGAAGTCTATGCCGAAAACCTCACCGTGGTTCGCGATGCCTGGGCCGGAAAGGTTCTGCATGGCGGCAACCGCCTTTATCCCGATGCCCCGCATCTGCTCGATCGGGTCTGGCTCGCCACCTTCTCCGCCAATGGCGCACGCCTCGCGGGACTTAGCGGCGATGGCCTGATGCTGTCGAGAACCCAGCCCCGCCCGGCCGACAATCCCGATGCGACGCTGGACGACATCCAGAACCCGATCATCGACGCCTATCTTGCCGGCCTGCCTCAGGGCCGCGCACCGCGCATTCTCGGCTCGCGCAGCCTGTTCGTCGCCGACGATCGCAAACGAGCGCTCGCCTTTGCCGAAACCGGCCTCCGACGTGTCGCCGATCGTTTCGCAGCCGCCGGCCACCGGATTGCAGGAGACAGGCTCGAAGACCTGATCAAGGCGCTCGACAGCCACGTCGGCACGCCGGACGATGTTATCGCATCGCTGAAGAAGGACACGGCCCTTGCACGCGCGACGGACATCGTTTTCCAGGTCCATTCCATCGACCCGCCTCATGCAGAAATCCTGCGCTCGATCGAACTGATCGCTGCGGAAGTCGCGCCGGCCCTGTGCTGGACGCGGTCTTCAGCGCCGCAGCTCGTTGCCGCCCAGTAATAGCCGATAATCGAAAGAGACATTCATGACCGATACGATCGACGTTATCGACCACCTCGTCGGGATCACGCCGGGCGCGCCTGCCGACGCGCTGCGCAGCCGGCGCCCGATCACCAAGGAGCACGCACAGAAAAGCTGGACGGCTCTTTTCGAACCCGTAGATGAAAGCCAGGCATCGCTTGTCGAGCGTTTTGCCGTCGCAGTCTTTGTTACAGTCCTGCATGGCGACAAAAGCATCAAGGAATTTTACGGGACAAAACTGGCAGGGCTCGAAAACGGTACGGTCATTCTCGCGACCGTGAAGGCTCTGGCCGAGCTCAATGCGGCGAAAGGCCCCTATGGTCATTATCCCGAAGGGCCTTTGAGCGCGGAAAACACCGATGGGCCGGCTCTTGATATCGGCCCCACCGATCGCGCCATCCTCGGGGATCGGCTCTCCGCAGCGCTCGAACACGCCTATTTGCTGACATACCACCCTCGGGACGCCAGCCCCGCGGAACTGCAAAAACTGCTTTCAGCCGGATGGAGCACGACGGGCGTGGTCACGCTATCCCAGCTCGTCTCCTTCCTCGCCTTCCAGATCCGCGTCGTCGCCGGCCTTCGGGTCCTGGCTGCGGCCTAACGGAGAACCTTCCATGTCTGATACCGTTATTGAACCCACCGTCGAAAACCCACCGGTTGTCTTCACCCAGGACAAGATTGGCTGGACCGCTTGGCTTCAGCCACTGGCAGAGGGCGAACTCACCGACCGCCATTATGAGGCGCTGGTCGACAAGGCGCGCGCCAAGTCTGCCTATTTCGCGCTTCTGGTCCGCGATCCGGATATTCTCGAAGCCCGCACCAAGACGGACAACGACATCTTCTACAACACCAAGGATGGATTGCCGCGCGCAGAGCGGGAGCTTGCTGCAACGGCTGCCTCAAGGCTGAACGGTTGCATTCTCTGCGCTTCGGTCCATTCGCGCTTTGCCTCGCAATATTCCAAGCGTGAAGCGGATGTGCAGAAGCTGCTGGACGAAGGAGTGGGGGCCGATCTTGGCGAACGCTGGAACGCAATCGTCTCGGCTTCGGTGGCGCTCAGCACCACGCCGCCCAGCTTCACTGCAGACCACGCAAAGCGTCTACGTGAAGCCGGATTGTCAGACGAAGAAATTTCCGACGTCGTTCATGGCGCCGCGTTCTTCAACTGGGCAAACAGGCTGATGCTCTCGATCGGCGAGCCGACCCCTGCGGGCTGACCATATCCGAACACATTCGCAACACTCTAGCTGTTGATCACGGATCAATGGCGTCGGCATGGAAGACCATTCTTGCCATGCCGACCTGTTGTCGTCATATACGGGCCATGACGTCTGATTCAAAAATTTTCGTAAGCCTGAAGTCCACTAAGAAGCGGGCTGCCAAGCCTGCTGAACCCGTTGGCCCCAAGTGTCAGTGGGATGGTTGCGACAAGGTCGCTCCGCATCGCGCGCCTGTCGGCGGCGCGGCAGATGGGTTGTATCTGTCCTTCTGTATCGAGCATGTGAAGGAATACAACAAGGGTTATAATTACTCCCCGGCCCTCTCCACGCCTGAAGTTGCCCGTTACCAAAAGGAAGCGGCGGCAGGCAGCCGGGTAACATCCGGCACGGCCTTTACCGAGGCGAAGGAGGCTCCGCTTCCTTCCACCGCCCGGTCCGGCTCGGCCAAGTCGATCAACGCCCGCAAGTCCGCAGCGCAGCGCCTGCTTGAGAAACGACAAACTCAAGCGCGCAAGCTGAAAGTCCTCGAAGCAAAAGCTTTCGAGGTGCTCGGACTTTCGGAGGATGCGACGCCTGAGGAAATCAGAACCCGTTACAAGGAACGTCTGAAGATGCACCATCCTGATGCAAATCAGGGCAATCGCAATTCAGAAGACCTGCTTCGAGCGTCAATCGAGGCGCATAAAATCCTGAAGCTGAACGGATTTTGCTAGAGGAAGCGTTCAAACGGTTTACCTGAGCACCCAGTTCGGGATATGTAACGATTAAGCGTCTTGCGGCGTGGTATCTGTATGGCGAGGCTTTCAGCGTCGCCATATAAAATGGTGGGGCGAGTTCCCCAAGTGAACAGGGATTTCTGATGGCGACCGGCACAGTTAAATTTTTCAACCAAGACAAGGGCTTCGGCTTTATCACGCCTGAAAATGGCGGCGCGGACGTGTTCGTGCACATTTCGGCAGTAGCCTACGGCGCCGCTCTGCGTGACGGCCAGAAGGTCAGCTACGAACTGGGCCAGGATCGCAAGACCGGCAAGTCGAAGGCTGAGAACGTCAACCCGCTGTAAGCGGATTCTTTGACGGAATAGATGATGTCGCGTGCAAAAACGCGGCATCATTTCCGAAGGCGGGTTCAGATATTCAGCTCCCGGCGAGCTTAAGAACGTCGACCTTCCGCTGATTGGGCGAATACATTTCCCATTAGCTGTGTCGTAGATGATGTCTGCACACAACGAACACTGCGGCGCCTGATGGCCTGAGTGTCTTATTTCCCAAGAGAATTCGATTGTCGGGCGATACGCTATCAGCCCCCGAATTAGCAGATTTGAAGGGCCACCGAATGCTGATCAAGCAGAGCGACTATCATCGAATCTACAGGGTCATCAACAGCCTTCTTGTTAATGAAAATGCTGACCCCGCAACAGCTTCCATGTATTTCAGCACATTCGGAGCCTTTATCCTAAAACAGCACTATAAGCTGGATGCGACACCGAAGGGTGGTTTGGCGGCCTATAATCTTGGCGGAACCGTCATCCTTTTTGCCGATCACCGCGAGGACGGTTTTGTAACCGGAGCCGGTGAAAACTTTCATTGCTGGGTGGAAGTGGATGGCTGGGCAATCGATTTCATGGCGCCTGCGTTTTCCGAAAGCGCAAAAGAACTCTCGGTTTCCTCCAGGATGTTTCAACGTCCGATGTCCGATGTGGCGATCTCGATCAATCAGATCGAAAAGTCGGGCGACTTCTTCTATATGTCGGAACCTGAAGCAACTGCCCGGCGCTTCGCCGAATGGCGCAAACACGCGATGATCGGAGATCTGGCTACGATTGCTGCAAAATGGTTTCGCAAATCGCCGAGACAAATCCCGTCATCCATTTCGATTGAGGGGCAGCACGGGGCGATCAAGGAAGTTCCGCTTGTCGGCCACAGTCTCGTTGGGGCCTGGTGACAGAGCCTCGGAGAAGAGGATGCCCCATTTCCTGCCGTGGCAGACCGGGAGATCGCTGTTTCCCATAAACACATCCCGCTTCATCGATGAAAGCAAGGAAAAGTGCGATTGACGCGTGCTGACCACCATGGTCAGAACAGTTCGCCCAAGGCGAGGAAATGATATGATCGGTGAACGCCAACTGCTGAAGATGCTGTTCGATGCCGCTGTAAAGGCCGCTGATCCTCTTAACGGAATTCGCAAGTATCTACCTAATCCACCCGCGAACGCTCGCACAGTCGTGATCGGTGCAGGCAAGGGAGCCGCACAGATGGCCGCGGCGCTGGAGGCCGTCTGGAATGGCCCTCCGCTCAGCGGCCTGGTCGTCACGCGATACGGTTATGGCTGCGAGACAAAGAGTATCGAGATCATCGAAGCTGCCCACCCGGTACCGGATGAGGCAGGACTTACGGCAAGCCGCCGGCTGATCGAGACTATTTCAGGCCTCTCGGAAGGTGATCTGGTCATAGCGCTTGTCTGCGGTGGTGGGTCCGCCTTGCTTCCGTCACCTCCGGAAGGGCTGACGCTTCAGGACGAGATTGCGCTGAACGAGGCGCTGCTAGCCTCCGGCGCACCCATTTCGGCCATGAACGTGGTGCGCAAGCACGTCTCGACAATCAAGGGGGGCCGGTTGGCGGCAGCGACGAAGGCACGTGTCGTCAGCCTGATCGTCTCGGATATACCAGGCGACAATCCAGCCTTCGTCGCCTCCGGCCCGACCGTACCTGATGACAGCACGCGCCATGAGGCTCTGGCAATCATAGAACAATATCGAATGAACCTGCCGTCGGCCATCATTGCCCATCTGAATTCGCAGGCAGCCGACGCGCCGATGCCGCAAGAGCCACATTTTGCGAAAAACGAACACTACATCATTGCCTCTGCCGGCGTCTCGCTTCGCGCTGCAGCGGATCTCGCCCGCAGCAATGGCGTCGAAGCGCATGTCCTCTCGGATTCCATTGAAGGAGAGGCACGTGATGTCGCCCTCGTTCATGCGGCCATCGCCCGAGAAGTTGCCTTGAAAGACCAGCCATTTACCAAGCCGACCGTGCTGCTCTCCGGTGGAGAGACAACCGTAACCATCCGCTCGAAAGGCGGCAGAGGCGGACGGAACGGTGAATTCGCCCTATCGTTTGCTTTGGCAATTGGCGGCACCGGGATCGTGGCGCTTGCCGCCGACACGGACGGGATCGATGGTTCGGAAGATAATGCCGGCGCCTTTGTTGATGGCACGACTGCACAACGTCTGCTGCATGCCGGAACCGAAGGCCGCGCTCTGCTCGAGCGCAACGACAGCTATTCAGGCTTTGTTGCAATCGGCGACCTGTTCGAAACCGGACCAACAGGAACAAATGTCAATGATTTCAGGGCTATCCTGATACGCTAGACTATTTATTGCAACGACGGCTTTATCAAGAAGTCGTTTCTGTCTGCAGATTTCACCCTGAGCCAGGCTTCACGTCCGTCACGAAGTATGCGCATAGGAATTTCGGCGCCCGGTGAGCCGCTCTCCCAGACTTTCCGATAGAAGTCCGCCAATCCATCGACTTCACCGTCCCGGATTTCGGAAATGACATCACCGCTGCGCAACCCCGCCTTGGCGGCCGGCCCGTTTTCCGTAACGCTCATGACCACGACTTCGCCATTGGTCTCAGCCGAATATGCCCCAAGCCAGGGTCTTGGCGGTTTATTGATTATTCCCTGGCTCAGGACGTCATCGAGTATAGGCTTCAGCAGATTGATGGGGACCGCCATATTGATGTCGGCGATCTCACCGCCCTTGCTCATCTGTAATCGCAGTGATCCCAGCCCGACGAGCTTGCCTTCACTGTCGATCAAAGCAGCTCCCCCCCACGACGGATGGGCGGGCGTAATAAAGATCGCTTCCTCCAGCAAGTATTCCCAATAACCGGCGAATTCCTGTTTTGCGACGATATGCCCCCGCACATATTGTCCCTCACCGTCGGCAAAGACGATAGCATCTTCGATAGATGCCTCATCTGAATCACCGATGGGAAGCGCCGGCAGTTCGAGTGGCGCAAGCGCCTGAACTAAACCGAAACCGCTTTCCTGATCATAGGCCGTAACATAAGCCGGCACGACGCGACCGTCGTGACGTGTCAACCAGACTTCCGTTGCCTCTGTAATCAGGTAACCGATTGTAAGCACCAAGCCGTTTTCGCGGATCACCACGCCGCTACCCTCCCGGCGCGTGCCGAGCGTGCCAGCCGTGAAGGCCTTTTCCGGAACGGAGGCACGGACAGCGACGAGCGACCGCAAGGTTTTTTCGAAATCCATTGTGCAAATCCTCAAAACAAGCCGGGGAGGATCCCGGAAGATATTGCCGTATGATGATAAACTTAGCGCACGAGAAACGTAAGCTAACCAGCATGGGACGTCCAGGCGAGCAATTTGTTCCATGAGATACGCCCGAGTGTTCCTTACCATTTACTGGTCGGTATAGCGTCTGCCTGGCAATCCGTCTGGAGCATATGCAAACCCGGCATTCAACCAGGATATCGAAGCCTGCAGATTATCTGCAGATTAAGGATATACTGATCGATACCTTTGAAAGCAGTATCCTCAATGACTTGGGGAGGTGTCCAATCCTTATCACCTTTGACGCTGCCATGCCCAAGCTCTGCAAGACGAAGCTCTATAAGGCCCGCTCTAAGGCCCTCCCGGATGCGCTGAACCTGCAACTGTCTTTCAATGCAAGCGCTGCTGCTTGACCAAAAATATTCGGCGGCATTGCCTGGGCCGGCCAGGGCCAATGAACAGGCGAGAAATGCGGAGAGCTCCGGCCTGACTTTCATGTTTGCACCGCGGCGAATCCGCAGGTTTTTCTTATGGTGACACCCATGTCTGACATTGATGCTCCTCTGCGAGAATGCAGAAAACCGATTTGGATCGGGATAAAACAAAATTCAAGAAGAGTCTCGATTAATCTTGCGTTTCTTACGCCTTCGATCCATCATATATTCGAATAAGTCGAGCTTAAACTCTGCAATATCATATAAAAACAAGAATTTAACTTAAATAAAACACACGTTACGTTGCTTGCCATGAATACATAGACACATCTCTTCTGTTAAATCAGATCCGATGTTTCTTCTGGGACAGTCAATCGAAATCAGAAGGCGGCAAGGCAGGCCTTCGACCATGTAACGAGGCGATATCGGTCATGTTGGGCGCACTATCGGCGCATGAACAATATGACTGACCAGTGACGGGGGTATCTTCATGCTGTCCAGCCGCGACGTCCTGAATAGCGGATTCGATGTATGCGTTGTCGGCGCCGGCCCTGTCGGCGTCTGTATTGCAATTACTCTCAGCCAGGCCGGCGTTCGAACACTCCTTCTCGAACGTGGCGCACGGAATGCAATACCGCCCAAGAGACGGGAAGGAGTGCGATTGGATGATACTGTCCCTCACGCACCCGATCACGATACGCTGGCATTTGGCCTGGGAGGCACTTCAAGCAGATGGGGAGGGCGATGCGTCGAACTCGACGACATTGATTTCGAGCATCGCGACTATCTTGGCGAGGATGCACGCTGGCCAATCAGTCATAGCGAACTTGAGCCGCATTACGTGGAAGCGGCGAAACTCATGAAGGCGCCGCGCCCACACAATACGCCGCTGGCAAACGAAGCATTCCTGGAATCGATGGAAAGCTGGGCTTTTCCTCGAAACACTGCGACAGCAAATCGCTCTGCTCTTCTGTCTTCGAAATCTCTGCACATTCTTCTCGACGCCCAACTGATCAAATTGAATTTTGATAGTGCAACAGGCCGGACGACCTCGGCGGCCATTCGATGCGACAAGCAATTGGGTACGGTTCACGCGAACCACTTCGTTCTGGCATGTGGAGGCAGGGAGAATTCGCGTCTCCTGCTGAACCTGCAGGCCCAATTTCCAGATCTGTTTGCCGGCAAGGAAGGGCCGCTCGGGCGGTATTACATGGGGCATCTGACGGGCCAGATTGCTCAAATCCGGTTTCGGTCAGAGGCAATCGCAGAGCAGTTTTTCTTCAGGCGGCAGCAGGATGGTCGCTTCACGCGCAGACGCCTGCAGCCATCTCCACAGACCCAACGAAATCTAGGCGTACTGAACACGGTAATGTGGCCACACAATTCAGACGTAGGCAAACTACCGCCGCGTCAGCCGTTGGCTTCTGCCGTATTCCTGCGAGAAGTGCTGCAGGGCAAACGCAGTGCATCCCGCCAGGACTGCATTACGCATGGAATGTACCTGATGCGGCATCCCATCAACGGTCTGGCTTCGATTTCCAAGGTTGCGCATGAAAGATATTTTTACGGACTGCCGCACCTTCAGATGCGTGACGTCCATAACGAATACAGCCTGACCTATCATGCAGAGCAGGCGCCGCGCAGGCTAAGCCGTGTTGGCTTGATCAACGATGCCGACCGGGATGGTCAATTCGGGATAAGCACCGAATTCAGTTACTGCCCGGAGGATTATCAATCCGTGCTGAAGATACATCATAGTTTTGACGAGTGGTTGAGGGCAGCGGGCCTCGGTTCACTTCGTTTCCTGGAAGGCGACCTCGAAGAAATGGTGATATCGCAGGCTCATGACGGTTATCATCAGATCGGACTGACGCGAATGGGCACTAACCGTCGGGAGGGTGTCGTTGATGCGGACTGCCGTGCCTTCGACATCGATAACCTCTTCGTTGCAGGCAGCTCGGTTTTCCCGACTTCGGGACAAGCCAATCCGACATTTCCTGCCGTCGCTTTCGGGATTCGACTGGCTCATCATCTCGTGCAGATCGTCGGTCGTGTCCAACCGGCAAGGACTGCCTGAGCGCAAAGCGTGATGCAATCAATCCGCACCCGCGACGAGATTGCAAATGGCCTTGCCTTTTGCGGACATGGATCCGCGAAAGGAAGGCCATTTCAAAGTTTTACTCAGCGGCAATCTTCGGCTGACTGGCGTTGAGAGCCATCAGCCGTTTTGCACGTTCAAGGCTTTCGGGCTGTTCCGCATGGTAGCGGCGGCCGATCTCCATCATCAGCACGGTACCCGGCAGAAAGGTGAGTTCTGAAAAGATATCTTCCCAGTCGATATCGCCCCAACCGAGCGGCATATGCAGGTCGCCGATACCGAGCGCGGTGTTTTCCTGCAGATGATACGGCTTGTAGAAAGCCTGCGGGCGGCCAAACGAGTCATGGACATGCAGATGGCCGGCTACCGATGCCATGGCCCGCAGTTCTTCGCGGAAATTCAGGCCGCGATAGGTGGATTCGAGATAGGCGTGGCTGAAGTCGATCAGTGCCACGAGGTTGGGATGATTGACCGCCTTGACCGTTTCAGCAACCTGTGTCGGTGTCTGGCGATATTGGCCAAGCTCGGTGGTGAAGATGTTCTCGAACGCGATGCGAACACCATAAGGCTTGCAGAATTCGGCAAGTTCGAACAGCGCTTCACGCTCTCTTCTGTCAGCTTCAGCGCGTTCCGCCAACTGATCGGCACGCAGATTGCCGCCGTGCTGGACGAGGATGCGCGCGCCGATCCGGTCGCAGACCTGAGCCAATGCCTTGGCGGCATCGATCTGGTACCGGCAGGTGTCGGGATCCATGAAATTGGAGGAAACGAGGCCGTGCACCGTATAGCGGAAATCGAACTGCTTGGTGATAGCGACCAGTCTCTCGGCGCGCTCCTCGATGATGCGGCCGCCGGCAATCAGATCGAGGCTGGTGAGGCCCAATTCGACCGTATCGACGCCGATCCCAGCCAGGACACGCAGTTCCTCTTCAAGGCTTGCCAGTTCCCCGTTGACGGAGCCGGCGTTGAAGCCTGTACCAATAATATTGCCCATGGTTGATCTTTCCTCTTCAGACAGGTTCGGATTGTGATTGGATTTTTCCGCGCAGGGTCAGCGCGAGATCGGGACTGTCGGAAGTCAGGTGACCGATGCCACGCTCCAGCCAAGGCCGGATCAGTGCCTCGTCATTCAGAGTCCAGACACAGAGACGATCAAGCGGCAGCTTGGAGGTGATGAGGTCCCACTCGGCCGCCATCAGCTCGTGGTGAATGGCGACGATATCGACGAGGCCATCGACATTATCGATGAAGCTTGAAAGGCCGCCCTGTTTGGCTGCCCATTCCGCATTCACCGAAACGAGGCGCTCGACCTTCGGCGCCACGCGGCGGCATTCCTCCAGTACCGACACATCGAACGAGGTCAGGTGGCAGCGGTGAGCGAGGCCGAAACGTTCGATCTCGGCGACCACCTTTTCGGTGATACCGGGATAGGGATTCTTCGCTTCATCGGACTTGATCTCGACATGCAGCTGACGCTCACCGGCATCGACCAGAATGGCCAGCACTTCAGCAAGCGTCGGCACCGTATCTGCCGTCGCTTCGAGATGCGTCTCGGTGCGCGACTGCGGCGTCAGATGACGTACGAGGCCGGACTTGTCTGTGGTGCGCTCCAGCGTCGCGTCATGGATAACGACCAGTTCGCCGGCATCGGTGAGGTGCACGTCGAATTCGATCGCGTCGACACCAAGCGCCAGCACGTTGCGAAAGCCGGTCAGTGAGTTTTCCGGCCACAGATTACGGGCGCCGCGGTGGCCGGTGATCTTGGTTCTAGTCATGAGAAAATCCTTGAATGAAACGGAAGAGATTATCGAAGTGTCGGATCGAGCTCGTCGCGCAGCCAGTCGCCGACCAGCGAGATGGAGAGCGTCGTCATCATGATGACGAAGGCGGGGGCAAGCATGATCCATGGCGCACGCGTGAGATATTCGCGGCCAAAGCCCACCATGTTTCCGAGGCTGGTTTCCGGCGGCTGAACGCCGAGCCCGAGGAAGGAAAGCCCGCTTTCCATCAAGATGATTTCCGGAAAAGTCAGCGTCATCGAGACGATCAGCGTCGAGGCGACGTTGGGCAGGATGTGCTTCATGTAGACCCGGGTCGGCGTCGCACCGAGCTGCACGACTGCCGCGGCATATCCTTGCGCGCTTGCCGAGATCGCCAGACCGCGGGCAATGCGGGCGTAACGCTCCCAGCCGTAGAAACCCATCAGGCCGATCAGAAGCGGCATGGACGAACCGAAGAAGGCCAGAACCGCAAGCGACATGATGAGAAACGGTAGAGCCGCCTGAAAATCGGCTAGGACCAGAACGAGATGTTCGACCGCACCGCGGAACTTTGCGGCGGCAAAACCAAGTGCCGTGCCGAAGACAGCCGAGATGATGGTTGCGCCGAAGGCAATCGCGAGCGACACGCGGATCGACTGGATGAGGCGGGACAAGACATCACGCCCGAGTTCATCGGTTCCCAGAAGATGCGCCGGGGTGCCGGGCAGCGACAGACGCGCACGTAAATCTATGGCGGTAATGCCATAGGGACGGATCAGGTCGGCGAGGAAGGCGACGAGCACCATGGCAACGAGCCATGCGATACCGAAACCGACGGAGAAAGGCAGTTTGCGCACCTGCTTGATGAAGCGGATGAAGAAGGACAGTTCGGAGGCCGGCTGACGCGATGTATCGACGATGGTCATGTCCGTCTCTCCTTAATGGGCGCTTTGGGCACGAAGCCGCGGGTCGAGCCAGCCATAGAGCAGGTCGACGATCAGGTTGGACACGACCATGGTGGCGGCGATCATCAAGAGAATGCACTGGACGACGGCAAGATCGCGGTTGGTGACCGAGACGACCAGAAGGCGGCCGATGCCGGGCCAAGAGAAGATCGATTCCACCACGACCGCACCGGCGATCAGCGAGCCGACCATGAAGCCGACAATGGTGACGATCGGCACGGCGGCATTGGGAAGCGCATGACGCCAGACGACATCCTGCCATGCCATGCCCTTGGCCGAGGCCGTGCGAATATAGGGCTGGCTCATCACTTCGATCATCGCGCTGCGCGAGAAGCGGGCGAGGATGCCTATGCCACCGATGCTCATTGTCAGCGTCGGGAGAATGCCGTGCTGCCAGGTGTCCTGACCGCCGGAGGGGAGCAGGCCGAGCGTGATCGAGAAGATCAGCACCAAAAGCAGGCCCATGACGAAGGACGGAATGGTGAAGCCGAAGATGGCAGCCAGGATGACGCCGCGATCGACGGCGCTCTGGCGATGCAGCGCGGCGTAGACGCCGGCCGGAATGCCGATCACGACCTTAAGGAACAGCGCCGGAATGGTGAGCTGCAGGGTGGCGGGAATTCGATCGATGACCAGCTGCATGGCAGACGCCTTGTCGCGCATGGATACACCGAAATCGCCGGTAAAGATCGCCTTGATATAGGCGAGATACTGGATCCACAGCGGCTGATCGAGACCCCAGGCCTTGCGGAAGGCATCGACGGATTCCTTCGGCACGTCAGGCCCGAGCATGACCTGCGCCGGATCACCGGACATGCGCAGGACCACGAAGGCGAAGGTCAGGACCGCCAGAATGGTAATCATCGCGCGGAGAAGACGAATGGAGGCAAAACGTAACATGTCTCTGGCGCTCCTTATGCAGCAACAGGCTGATCGGCGCCGGCCACAAGATGGCAGGCGGCAGTGCGGCCATCTGCAACCTGACGGAGCTGAGGCACGCTTGTGCGGCAGATATCGGTCGCCAACGGGCAGCGCGGGTGAAAGGCGCATCCGGACGGGCGATTGGCCGGGTTCGGCGGTTCGCCCTGCAGGATCACGCGCCCTTTGAGAGGTTTTCCCGGCACCGGCACGCTGGACACCAGAGCCTTGGTGTAGGGATGCAGCGGTGCTGAAAAAATGACATCGGACGAGGCTTCTTCGACGATCCGCCCCAGATACATGACCGCAACCCGGTCAGCCATGTTGCGCACCACCTTCAGGTCATGGCTGATGAACACCATGGCGATGCCGTTCTTTTCCTGCAGGTCGCGCAGCATGTTGACGACCTGGGCCTGGATCGACACATCCAGCGCCGAAACCGGTTCGTCGCAGACGAGGAGTTTCGGGCGCGAGGCGAGCGCACGGGCAATCACGACGCGCTGGCGCTGTCCGCCGGAAAGCTCATGCGGATAACGATCCGCCTGATCGGGACGCAGGCCCACGGCGGTCATCAGTTCGGCCACGCGGGTCGCACGATGTTCCTTCGGCACCAGCTTGTGGATCGCAAGCGGCTCACCGATCTGCTCTGCTATCGTCAGCCGCCGATCGAGAGCCGCGAGCGGGTCCTGATAGACGAGCTGCATCCTGGCCCGTAACGCGCGCCATTCCGGCGTGCCGAGCTTCGGCATCGGCTTGCCTTCAAAAAAGGTCTCACCTTCCTGCGACGGGTCGATGCCGAGCAACATGCGCCCAAGTGTCGACTTGCCTGAACCGGATTCGCCGACCACGCCAAGCGTTTCGCCCGGCATGACAGTGAGATTGATGCCATCAACGGCGCGCACCGGCGTCGCCTTGCCGAACATGCCTTGGCGAACCTCATAGGTCCTGACCAGATCTTTCGCTTCAATCAAAGGGGCATTCGCAGTATGGGAAATCACGCTACGGCCTCCGCAACGCGGCTTGCCGCAACAGTCGCCAGATCGGAGGACTGGCTGACCGGGTGAAAACAGGAAAGAAGGCGGCCATCATCCATCGGAGAGAGATTAGGCCTGCGGCTGCGACAGTCTATGGCAGCATGCGAGCATCGTGGCGAGAAGGCGCAGCCTTCCGGCAGATCGCGAGGATGGGGAACGGTGCCCGGAATGGGGATCAGCCGTTCGCGCGGACCATCAAGCCGTGGAATGGCATCGAACAGGCCACGCGTATAGGGATGGCGCGGATTGTCGAACAGTGCCTCGATCGTGCCCTGTTCGACGATGCGGCCGGCATACATGACGCAGGCGCGTTCGCAGACCTGGGAAACGGCACCGAGATCGTGGCTGATGAAAATCGTCGCCATGCCGGTTTCGGCGCGAAGCTCGATCAGGAGGTCAAGAATCTGCGCCTGAATGGTCGCGTCGAGTGCCGTGGTCGGCTCATCAGCCACCAGCAGGTCAGGTTCGCCGGCAAGCGCCATGGCGATCATCAGGCGCTGACACTGACCGCCGGAAAATTCATGCGGAAAAAGATCGAAACGCCGGCGTGCGTCGGGAATGCCGACCATGTCCATCAGGCGCAGGGCTTCGGCCTTTGCCGCCTGGCCGGTCAAGGCACGGTGAAGGACGAGCGCTTCAATGATCTGACGGCCGATCTTCAGAACAGGATTGAGCGAGCTGGATGGATCCTGAAAGATCATCGCGATCCGTTTGCCGCGCACACTTTCGAGCACGCTGCGCGGGGTGCCGAGGATCTCCTGCCCGTCAACGCGCACCGAACCAGCAACCGTTGCCTTGCCCGGGAGCAAACCGAGTGCTGCAAGCCATGTGACCGACTTGCCACAGCCGGATTCGCCGACAAGGCCGATCGCCTCACCACGGCCGACCGTGAGATCAATACCGTGCAGCACCTGGATACCGTCAAAAGCAACCTTCAGGTCGCGCAGTTCCACGAGGTTGTTGGAAACCATCGGAGCTCATCTCCATTTCAGCAATAGAAGACGCCGGCCGCTGGGGGCGGCCGGCGCGCGATATCGAACGGTTAGGAGGCGTTCCAGTTACCAGTGCGGAAATCCATGGCGAAAGCCGGGGCAGCCTTCCACTTCAGCGAGGACTTCATGCCGGTGAAGACGGCGTTCTGGTGCAGGACCTGATAGGCAGGGTCTTCACGTTCGGCGATTTCCAGCATGCGGGTGATTGCTTTCTTGCGAAGATCGCGATCGGTGGAGGTTTCCATCACGACGGAGAGCTTATTTAGCTCCTCGTTGCTCCAGTCCTTCTTCTGCTGGGCTTCACCGTTCGGGCCGAACTGGACGACAAGCGGGGTGATCGGATCGTTGATCGTGTTCGAAGCCGACCAGTCACGTACACCCTTGACGCCTGCCGGGTCGTGGATCTGCGCCCAGTTTTCCTTCATCTGGATCTCGACATTGAGACCGACCTGCTTCCACATCTCAACCATGATCTGCGCATTGGCAGTCTGGTTGGTGTAGTAGTTGTTGAGCAGGCGATAGGGGATCGCATCACCCTTGTAGTTGGCTTCCTTGAGAAGCTTCTTGGCGAGATCCGGATTGTACTCCGGTGCTGCCCAGCCTTCGACGAACATGTTCGAGGTCTTGAAGGATTCGAACTGCAGGCCGGCAGGAACCACGGTCTGACCGGCCCAGAGTGCCTCAACGATCGCCTGGCGATCGATCGAATGGGTCATGGCGCGGCGAACCAGCGGGTTTGCCAGAATGGGGTTCTGGGTATTGAAAGTAGAAACGCGATGGTTCCAGATCGTTGAGCTCTGCACTTCAAGGCCGGGAGCAGCCTTGACCGTGGCAATCTGATCCGGCGGCAGGTCGCAGGCAAAGTCATATTCGCCCGACAGAAGGCCGTTGACGCGGGACGCCACTTCCGGAACCTCGACGAAACGGATCTGCTGCAGCGGCGGGCGACCACCCCAGTATTCATCGAAGGCAACCAGCGTCAGCGAGACGTCCGGCTTGTATTCGCCAACCATGTAAGGGCCGGTGGTGATCGGCTTGCGCGCCCAGTCAGTATAGCTCTTGGCTTCGTCCCAGGAACGGCGGCTGGTGATCTGGCTGCCGAAGGAATAAAGACGACCTTCAAGCGTCACGTCCGGCGTCGCGTTGTGGAAACGGACAGTGTACTTGTCCACCACTTCGACGCCGGTGAGTGCCGGCCACAGGCGACGGGCAACGCCCGGAACGATCGCCGGCAGTTCCTTGACAGTGGTCGGCTTGTTATCGGCTTCAAAGATGGTCTTGCCGCCGACTGGTTCGGTATTGCCGAACACGCGCTCCTTCGAGAAGGAGAAGGCAACATCTTCGGCGGTCAGCTCGTCGCCGTTATGGAACTTCACACCCTGGCGCAGCTTCAGTTCCAGCGTCTTGTCGTCAATACGCTTCCATTCGGTGGCCAGACCCGCAACCGGACCCTGATTGCCCATCCAGTCACGGTTAATCAGGCCTTCCCAGAGGTTGGGGAAGAACACGCGTTCGCCGACGTTGGACTGTTCATTCCAAACATCGAGCGTGTTGTTGTTGGTGATCTTCTGTACGGCGATCGTGATCGACGGACGTGCACCCTGGCTGAACGACATGCGTGGCAGGATGATGGTGCCGGCCGCAGCAGACATCAGTCCCAGCGCATGGCGACGGTTGATAGAAAGCATGGATCTCTCCTGTTGAACCAAATGAACGATATGGGCGCGCGGACGCCTTCGCCGGTCGGGAGGACCTCGGCGTCGGGCGTCGCATGGAAATCGACAGACAAAATTTCGTCAGGAGGCTGTGGTTGATGAAAGCCGCTTTACCGCCCCGCCGACTTCGCGTAGCTCTAGGTTACAAATGTTACGGTGATGTGACATTTGGGCGGGAGGCAACATGTCCAATCAGCAGCTCATGGTAAGAGCGTCGTGGCTCTATCACGTGGAAGGATTGACGCAGGCGCAGATTGCCGAGCGGATGCTGCTCACACGCCGCAAGGTCAACGAGCTGCTCTCAGCAGCGCTTGATCAGGGTGTCGTCAAGATCAGCTTCAACTCTCCACTGACCGAAAACATCGAGCTGGAGGCTGAGCTGCGGCAGCGATTTGGCCTGACTGACGTGGTCATCGTTCCGACTCCCGAGGACAAAAAACAGATGGCGACCGTGATCGGTCGCGCGGCTGCAATGTTTCTGGAGCGACTGATCCAGGCAAGCGAGCCGGCGTCACTTGGGGTCGGTTGGGGCGCAACGCTACGCGAGACCGTCCACCATATGGCGCCGGCGAATGTACCGAACGTCAAGGTTCGATCGATGATGGGTGGCTTGACGCGCGGCTCGGAAATCAACACGTTCGAAATCGTGCGGCGCTTCGCCAAGGTCATGAATGCGGAATGTCACTATCTGGCAGCACCGATCTATGCGGACGATCCGGCTTCGCGTGACACGATCGTTGCGCAGACGGTGTTCCAGAGCCTGCTTCAAGAAGCAACCGCGGTAGATGTCTCTATCCTCAGCATCGGCGACATTTCACCGGAATCGCTTCAGGTTCGATACGGCCTGCCCACTGGTACCGATGTTGGGAAATTGACGGATGCCGGTGCTGTCGGCGATCTTCTGGGACGATATCTCGATGGTAATGGCCAGGAGATTGATCACCCCTTGAACCGGCAGGTCATATCTCCATCGATCGACGATTATCGCCGAATTCCAACACGGATCATTGCGTCTGGAGGAGCGCATAAGAGGGCGATTTTGACTGCGTGCCTCCGTGCAGGCCTGGCGACCACCGTGATTACCGATACGGATAGCGCTTATCGCCTGTTGGGCAGGAACCTATCTGAATAAGCGGTGAGGCTCGACAATCACATTTATCATCTACGGCGAGCGAGCTGCGGCATGACCTGGCTTCGAGCCAATTCATGAATTTTAAGCATAAGTTCATGCCGTATCCAGCGCCTAATAGAATGACTGCTTAAGGTTTACATCTCCATCCACGGTGAGGTGATCGCCAGCGAAAACTGGCCGGAAGACACCCGCTCGTTATGTCCGTGAATGGAGACAGGATATGAAAAAGCGCGTCCTCGGAAAGGCCGGCCTTGAAGTGTCGGCACTCGGTTTTGGCTGCATGGGGCTGGATTTTGGTTATGCCAACAAGGTCAGCAAAGAGGAAGGCATCACCCTGATCCGTCAGGCGGTCGAACGCGGCGTAACGTTTTTCGACACGGCTGAGGTCTACGGCCCCTTTACCAACGAGGAAATGGTCGGCGAGGCATTGAAGCCTTTCCGCGATCAGGTCGTCATCGCCACCAAGTTTGCCTTCAACTTCGTCGACGGCAAGCAGTCCGGCCTGAACAGCCAGCCGGCGCATATCAGGCAAGCCGTCGAAGGCAGCCTGAAGCGCCTCGGCGTCGAGGTGATCGATCTGCTCTATCAGCATCGCGTCGATCCCAATGTGCCGATCGAGGATGTCGCCGGCACGGTGAAAGACCTGATTACCGAGGGCAAGGTCAAGCATTTCGGCATGTCGGAACCGGGCGCCAACACCGTGCGCCGCGCCCATGCGGTGCAGCCGGTCACCGTGCTGCAGAACGAGTATTCGCTGTGGACCCGCGGTGTCGAGACCAACGGCATTCTTGAGACCTGCGAGGAACTCGGCATCGGCCTCGTTCCCTACAGCCCGCTCGGCAAGGGGTTCCTCACCGGCGCTATGAACAAGGATACGAAGCTCGGCGAAGGCGATTTCCGCAATATCCTGCCGCGTTTCACGCCGGAGGCGATGGAGAAAAACCAGGCGCTGGTCGATCTTTTGAAGACGATTGCCGATGAAAAGGGTGGTACGCCTGCCCAGATCGCGCTTGCATGGCTTTTGGCGCAGAAGCCATGGATCGTTCCGATCCCCGGTACCACCAAGCTGCACCGGCTCGAAGAGAACCTAGCAGCCGCGGATGTCGAACTGACATCGGGTGAGCTTGCACGGATAGAAAAAGCCGCCGCCGAGATCCGGATCGAGGGTGAGCGTTATCCCGAACATCTGCTCAGGACGACCGGTCTCTAACATTCCCGCATTATTTCAGGCCGGCAGGAGCAGCATGCCCTGCCGGGCGCTGGCACTTATCCGGCAACAGGACACCCACACCCTCATGCCATCCCAAACTCAGCTCTGTTCGGCGGATACCATCATCGACAGCGCCCCCACACCGCACACGCAGCGCTGGCAGGTGCTCGCCATCCTCAGCGCATTGATGGGCTTTGCGTCGATCTCGACCGATTTTTATCTGCCGACGATGCCGGAAATGGCCGATCAGCTGGGCGCCGATGCAGGCAGTGTCGAGTTCACCATTTCAGGCTTCCTGATCGGCTTCAGCCTTGGACAGCTTTTATGGGGAGCCCTGAGCGACAAATACGGACGGAGGCTCCCGGTCGCGATCGGCCTTGTCCTGTTCGTCATCGGTTCGATCGGCTGTGCGCTCTCGGCAAGCGTTGAGGAGATCATTCTGTGGCGCATCCTGCAGGCGATAGGCGCCTGTGCGGGTGTGGTTCTGTCACGTGCCATCGTCCGTGATCTTTATCAAGGTGCGCGCGCCGCACAGATGCTCTCCACGCTGATTGCCGTGATGGCAATCGCCCCGTTGCTGGGGCCCATCCTCGGCAGCCAGATCGCGGCCATCGCCGGTTGGCGCGCAATATTCTGGGTGCTGGTACTGCTCGGGCTTTTGGCGCTCGTAGGTCTTTTCACCTTGCCGGAAACATTGCCGGCCGAGCGGCGGAGTACGGAGCCACTGACAGGGGCATTCCGTCGTTACGCGAACCTGCTCACCCATAAGAAGATCATCGGTTATGCCGGTACGGGCGCCTTCTTCTACTCGGGCATGTATGCCTATATCGCCGGAACCCCGTTCGCCTTCATCACCTACCACAAGGTTCCGGTCGAATATTACGGGCTGCTTTTCGGTTCAGGCATCATCGGCATCGTCATCACCAACCTGATCAACGCGCGGCTCGTCCATCGCTTCGGCATGAACCGGATTCTGGCAGGTGGTACGGGTTTTGCGATGCTCTCGGGCATCGTCCTTGCGATAAATTCCTATTTCGATTTCGGCGGATTATGGGGGCTTTTCCTACCGCTTCTGGCTTTCGTTTCCGTCACCGGCTTCGTCGTCGCCAATTCGATCGCCGGTGCGATGGCCGATTACCCCGAACAGGCCGGCTCGGTTTCGGCGCTTGTCGGCGCCATTCAATATGGCAGCGGCATTGCCGGGTCGGGATTGGTCGGCGCTCTTGCGGACGGCACGCCCTGGCCGATGGGCTGGGTGATCGCGGTGATGGCGACAGGTGCAGCACTCTGCGCCTGGCTCGTCATCTCGACATCTCGACATCTTCGAAGGACTGATCAAACCTCTCATCCGTTCCCGACAACAAAGTTGAAATCAGAAGGAAGCACATAATGCTTGCGACAATTCTCCATGGTCCCGGCGACGTTCGCTGCGAGGAAGTCTCCGAACCGAAGATCCTCAAGCCGACGGATGCCATCATCAAACTGTCGGCATCCTGCATCTGCGGATCGGATCTGTGGCCCTATCGCGGCGCCAACGAAGTCACCGCACCGCTCTCCATGGGCCATGAATATTGCGGCGTGGTGGTTGAAGTCGGCGGTGCGGTCAGAAACGTCAAGCCGGGTCAGTTCGTCGTCGGCTCCTTCTGCCTCTCGGACAATACCTGCCCGCATTGCCGCTTCGGTTTCCAGTCGTCCTGCGAGCAGCGCGAGTTCATGACCGGCGCTCAGGCGCCCTATGCCCGCGTGCCTCTGGCCGACGGAACGCTTGTCGCAACCGCCGACCTGCCCGCCGACGATCTGATCCCGAGCCTTCTTGCCACCTCCGACGTGCTGGGGACCGGCTGGTATGCGGCCGACGCGGCAGGCGTCCAGGAGGGATCGACCGCCGTCGTCGTGGGTGACGGCGCTGTCGGCCTGATGGGCGTTCTCGCCGCCAGACAGATGGGTGCCGAACGCATCATCGCGATGAGCCGCCACAAGACCCGCCAGGATCTGGCGATGGAATTCGGCGCAACCGATATCGTTTCTGAACGTGGTGACGCAGGCGTGGCCCGCATCAAGGAACTGACCGAGGGCGTAGGTGCTACTTCCGTTCTGGAATGCGTCGGAACGCAGGAATCCATGTCCCAGGCGCTCGCCTGCGCCCGTCCGGGCGGCAAGATCGGCTTTGTCGGTGTTCCGCATGGCGTGACATTCGACGGCCAGAACCTGTTCTTCCAGCAGAAGAGCCTGCTTGGCGGCCCCGCCCCGGTGCGCCGCTTCCTACCCTATCTGATGGATCTGGTTCTCGACCGCGCGATCAATCCCGGCAAGGTTTTCGACCTCGAACTGCCTTTGGCCGACGTGGCGGAGGGATACAGGGCGATGGACGAGCGCCGGGCGATCAAGACCCTGCTGCGTTTCTAAAACTCCTGCGCTTCTAAAAAGAGACCGGTCGCGTCGCCGATATCGATGGCGCGACCGGCCGACCATTCATGAACCCGTCGCATAGGCCCAATCGGTTTCAACCATCTAATCCTGCGGCAATTCCGGCCCACATCAAGGGCGGGAAATCCGCGCTTTTGGCCAACCGACACCGTATGAAGAGGAAAATCCGGATGAAGAACATCGCCGCCAGCATCGCCATGTCCACGCTCGCCGTCACAGGCGTCGAAGCCCAGGAGGAACGGCGGCGCGTCGCTCCGCCGGCGGTCTATGACGTTGCACCGGGGCTTGGCCATTTCACCGATAGCGTCCTCTTCGGCGAGGTGTGGGAGCGAACCGAACTTGCGCCCCGCGACCGCAGCCTCGTGACGGTCGCGGTTCTCGTTTCCACCGGCAAGTCGGCACAGATCGGCAGCCATGTGCGGCGCGCGCTCGATAACGGTGTAAAGCCCGAGGAGATCGGTGAACTGATCACCCAACTCGCGCTTTATTCCGGCTGGCCCAATTCGATTTCAGCGGTGCAGGAAGTCGCCCAGGTCTTCGGTGAACGCAATATCGCGCCGGTGAGAAACAGCGATGCCGCACGCATCGAACTTGAAGCGGCGGCGGAAGCTGCTCGTACCGCGACGGTCAATACGGCGGTCGCTCCGACTGCCCCTGCCCTTGCCGACCTGACCAACCGCGTGCTGTTCGGTGATCTCTGGCAGAGGCCGGATATTTCCGCCCGCGACCGAAGCCTGATTACCATGGTCGCACTCGTGGCGATCGGCCAGCCGGAACAGCTGCCATTTCACGCCAACCGCGCGATGGATAACGGCCTGAGCGCTTCCGAGGCATCCGAAGCGATAACCCATGTCGCCTTTTATGCAGGCTGGCCACGCGCCATGTCCGCAGTCCCTGTGCTGAAGGCGGTCTTCGAAAGCCGTAACGCTGCGGCTCAAGCAAAGCCGACACAAGTCAAATCCCAAGGAGCAGACATGGACCTTCAGGTCACACGCGCCAACAGCAATTCCGGCCCCGGGCCGGACGCCTATTTCACCGGAGAAGTGAGCGTTGCCGGCCACTACAAGGGCACCGATCCGGCGCGCATCAGTGGCGCAACCGTTTCCTTCTCGGCCGGCGCGCGCACCGCATGGCATACCCATCCTCTCGGACAGACGCTTTTCATCACCTCCGGCAAGGGCTGGGTGCAGAAGGAAGGCGGCCCGGTCGAAACGGTCGGTCCCGGTGATGTCGTCTGGATCCCGCCGCATCTGAAACATTGGCATGGCGCGTCCGCCGATGAAGCCATGACACATTTCGCCGTGGCCGAGGCGGAAAACGGCAGTGTCGTCACCTGGATGGAGAAGGTTTCCGACGAGGATTACGCCACGGCCGGTGCCATAGACTGACGAAACCGGGAGCCGGAGGCAGCCGATCATGGGAACCGAATTGCCGAGAAGAAACCTGCTGAAGGCTCTGCCGCTGACTGCCGCCGGCCTGGTGCTGGCAGCATCTGAGACATCGGCCGAACAGCGCCCTGCTGAAGCGGGGCGCATCCTCGTCGCCTATTATTCGCGAACGGGAAACACCGCCGTCATCGCCCGCCAGATCAGGCGGGCCATGGATGCGACACAGTTCGAGATCAAGACGGAGACGCCCTATCCGGAGGACTACGAAGCGACTGTCGAACAGGCACGCCGCGAAACGCAGTCGTAATATCTGCCGCCGCTCGGGCATTTCGTTGCCGATATCGGTCGCTACGATACCGTCTATCTGGGCATGCCGATCTGGGGCATGACCGCCCCGCCGGTGATCCGCTCGTTCCTTCGCGCCCATAACCTCTCCGGCAAAGTAGTCATTCCCTTCATCACCCATGGGGGATATGGGCTGGGCAACAGTATCGACGTGCTGCGCGCCCATATGCCGGGCGCCGACCTGCGCCCGGCCTTTTCGATGGAGGCGGACCAGGAGCGCAAAACCCTGGAGCAGGTCTCCAGCTGGCTGGTGGAAAACTAGCTCAGCTCGCCATTCCTATTCCGCCGCCATATAACCTCCCGCCGTCGGCGTCACGACCGTGACGGCTTCGCCCGCCTCGATCAGCGTCTGGGCGCAGCCGGCAAGTTCTTCCACCGAGCCGTCGAGACGGCGCACGGTGGTGAGGCCGAGTTCGCCCTCTCCGCCACCGGCAAGCCCATGCGGCCGGATCGTGCGATGTGACGAGAGAATGGCGCAATCCATCTTTTCGAGAAAGCGGATCGTCCGCTTCGTGCCGTCACCGGCCGAAAACGCACCCCTGCCGCCGGATGCTTCACGGATATGAAAATCTTCCAGCAGCACCGGATAACGCGTCTCGAGAATTTCCGGGTCGGTCAGGCGGGAATTGGTCATGTGAACATGCACCGCATCCGTACCGGCAAAACCGGTGCCGTCGTTGAACCGGCCTGCGGGCGAGCCGGAGCACAGGGTTTCGTAATATTGGTAGGTGGCGTTGCCGAAAGTGAGATTGTTCATCGTTCCCTGGCTGGCAGCAATCGCGCCCAAGGCGCCGAACAGCGCGTTGGTGACATGCTGCGAGGTCTCCACATTACCCGCAACGACCGCTGCCGGATATTGCGGCTTGAGCATCGAGCCATCCGGCACGATGATCCTGATCGGCTTCAGGCAGCCGGCATTCATCGGGATCGAGCTTTCCACCATGACGCGGAAGACATAGAGAACCGCCGCCCGTGTCACGGGCTCGGGCGCGTTGAAATTGTTCTTTTTCTGCTCGCTGGTTCCGGTGAAATCGACGGTCGCCTCGCGCTTCGCTCTATCGACGGTGATCTTCACCCTGATCGTACTGCCCTGGTCGGTCGCATAGGAGAATTCGGCATCGCCGAGCTTTTCCAGAACCCGGCGAACGCTCTCTTCCGCGTTATCCTGCACATGGCCCATATAGGCCTGAACCACATCCAGGCCGAATTGCGCGATCATCTTGCGCATCTCGTGCACGCCCTTTTCGTTGGCGGCGATCTGGGCGCGAAGGTCGGCAACGTTCTGGGCAACGTTGCGGGCCGGATAGGGGTGATCGGAAAGCAGCTTCGTGATGCCCGCCTCGTCGAACCTGCCGCGATCGACAAGCAGGACGTTGTCGAACAACACGCCTTCCTCATCGACCGTCGTCGCAAGCGGCGTCATCGAGCCGGGAGCCGTACCGCCGACATCAGCATGGTGACCGCGCGAGGCAACGTAGAACAGGATTTTTTCAGCTGCCTCATCGAAAACCGGCGTGACCACCGTGATATCCGGCAGATGCGTCCCGCCATTATAGGGCGCGTTGAGCGCGAACACGTCGCCGGGACGGATCCTGCCCTTGTTCTGCGCGATGATGCTTTCGACAGAACGGTCCATCGAGCCGAGATGCACCGGCATATGCGGAGCATTGGCGACAAGCGCACCGTTTTCGTCGAACACCGCGCAGGAGAAGTCCAGCCGTTCCTTAATATTGACCGAAGACGCCGTGTTCTGCAGCGTCACGCCCATCTGCTCGGCAATCGACATGAACAGGTTGTTGAAGACCTCGAGCAGGACCGGATCGGCCTGAGTGCCGACAGCCTTTGCACGGGAAAGCTCCGCGACGCGTTTCAGCACCACATGGTTGAGTTTTGTGATCTCGAAAGCCCAGCCATCCTCGACGACGATCGTCTGATGCGGTTCGACGATCAGGCAGGGGCCATTGGCTCGGGCACCAGGTGAAATGTCGGCACGGCGATAGATGGGAGCATCGCGCCAGGCTCCGCCGGAGAAGAATTTCGTCGCTTCCGTGGATGTTGGCGCTGCAGTCTCCAGCGCGAATTCCGGCTCTGAACTATCCGCCCCGCCGCCGATCGCCTCGACTTCATAGGCTTCGAAAATGATCTCGCGATTCTCGAAGATGAAACCGAACTGCTTCCTATGCGCCGTCTCGAAAGCGGCAGTCATCTCGGCTGCATCGGAAACAGCGATGGACAGGGTCGTATCCGTGCCCTGATACCGCAGATGGGCGCGATGCAGGACTTCGATATCCGTCTCCGCCACGCCCTGACTCTTCATTTCGCCAAGCACGGCCGCCGTCAGCTCATCACGAACCGGGCCCAGCGATGCAAGTGCCGCCGCAAGACCTTCAGAGATCGTGCGCTGGCGGGTGGCGCGGATATCGGCAAGCCCCATGCCATAGGCCGACAGAATGCCGGAAAACGGATGGATCAGCACGGTCGAAATGCCAAGCGCATCGGCCGTCAGGCAGGCATGCTGACCGCCGGCACCGCCGAAGCAGGTCAGCGCATAATGCGTGACATCATAACCGCGCTGAACGCTAATCTTCTTCACCGCATTCGCCATGTTTTCCACCGCAATGGCGAGAAAACCGTCGGCCACCTGTTCGGGCGAGCGGCCATCGCCGACCACCTCGGCCATCTCCTCGAAAGCCTTGCGGACGGCCGCTGCATCGAGCGGCTGGTCACGGTCGGGACCGAAGATTTTCGGGAAAAGATCGGGAGAGAGCTTGCCGAGCATCACGTTTGCGTCGGTGACGGTGAGCGGCCCGCCGCGGCGGTAGGCCTTCGGTCCGGGATTGGCGCCGGCGGAATCCGGGCCGGCGCGAAAACGGCCATTCTCGAAATGCAGGATCGAGCCACCACCGGCAGCAACAGTGTGGATCGACATCATCGGCGCGCGCATGCGCACGCCTGCGACCTCCGTCTCGAAGGAGCGTTCGAGTTCTCCGTCATAGTGGGAAACGTCTGTCGACGTTCCGCCCATGTCGAAGCCGACCATCTTGTCGAACCCGGCAAGCCGTGATGTCTCCACCGCGCCAACCACACCGCCGGCGGGACCGGAAAGGATCGCATCCTTGCCCTGGAACAGCCGTGCGGCGGTGAGGCCGCCGGAAGACTGCATGAACATCAGTTGCGGGCCATCGTCACCCGACCCGTTCGCATCCGCCCCGAGTTCTTCCGCCACCTGCTCGACGTAACGGCGCAGGATCGGCGACAGATAGGCATCGACCACCGTCGTATCACCGCGGCCGACAAGCTTGATCAGCGGTGAGACTTGGTTGCTGACGGAAATCTGGGTAAAGCCGATCTCGCCGGCAATTCGCGAGACAAGCTGCTCGTGAGCCGGATACCGATAGGCATGCATGAAGACGATGGCGATGGCGCGGTAACCGGCATCGAACTCAGCCTGCAGGTTGGCGCGGACGGTTGCCTCATCCGGCACCGCCTCGACCTGGCCATCGGCACGGACACGCTCGTCGACTTCGACGACGGCGCTGTAAAGCAATTCGGGCTTGATGATCCTTTTGGCAAAGATGTCGGCACGGGCCTGATAACCGATCGCCAGCGCATCGCGGAAACCGCGTGTGGTGACGAGCAGCGTCTTTTCGCCCTTGCGCTCCAGAAGCGCATTGGTGGCGACCGTCGTGCCCATTTTTACCGCGCCGATCAATCCTGAGGGGATCGGCTCTCCGGTGGAGACACCCAGAAGCTCGCGAATGCCCTGCACCGCCGCATCCCGGTAAGCCTCCGGATTTTCCGAGAGAACCTTGTGCGCAACGAGGGTTCCGTCCGGTTTGCGACCGACGATATCGGTGAATGTACCGCCTCGATCGACCCAGAAATCCCACTTACTGCCGGTTGCGTTGCCAGCCATGCTGTCCCCCTTGGAAGCTCGATCTGACCCAACGAAAACAGTTCGTCGATAAAACGTCAATGATTAGTTGACAGGAAAATGCACAATGCTGCATCATGCCTATCGAACAGGCAAAGGGCCGCAAAGAGCCTTGCCTGCAACGGCAACCGAGGGGAAGCCACATGAGCGATTTCCGCATTTTCGAGCGGAGGACACGTCATGTCCGCCGCTGATCCGCACCACAGCATTTTCCCCGAATGGCTCCGAAAGGGGCTGGATGGGTTGTATCTCGTCTCCGGCTGGCTGGCCGGGCTTTTCCTCATCTTGATCTTCGTCATCATGCTGGCGCTTTCCGCCGGCCGCCCCTTGGGCATCGACGTCCCGGCCGGTGACGACTTCGCCTCCTGGGCGATGGCGGCTTCCGCCTTTCTCGGCCTGGCGCATACTTTTCGTTCAGGAGAAATGATCCGCGTCGGCCTGCTGATCGAGCGGATGACCGGACGCACCCGCCAGCTCTTCGAGGTCGTGGCCCTGCTGATCGGGTCTGCTGCTGCGGTCTATTTCGCCTGGTATGCGTTTGACATGAACCGCACCTCATGGGCGTTTAACGACCTAGCCCAGGGCGTGATCGCCATGCCTTTATGGATCCCGCAGATCGGCTTTTCCGGCGGTCTGATCATTCTTGCCGTCGCCATGGTCGACGAGCTTGTGCATGTGCTGTTCGGCGGCCTGCCCCGTTACGAAAAACCCGCGCCGGACACACCGGAAGAAGCCATCGAACGCGCCATCCAGAGCGGGGCCTGATCTCATGGGTACAGTCGAACTTGTCGAAATTTCCGGCATCATTCTGGTTGCCCTTCTCGCACTTCTGGCAAGCGGCGTGTGGATCGGCTTTTCGCTGCTGATCTGCGGCTTCATCGCCATGCTGTTCATGCCCGGCATCCCGATCGGCGCCGTGCTTGCCACCAATTCCTGGAGCAATGGCGCGTCGTGGTCGCTCGCAGCGCTGCCGCTCTTCGTTTGGATGGGCGAAATCCTGTTTCGAACAAAACTTTCAGAAGAGATGTTCCGCGGCCTCGCACCCTGGCTCGGCTGGCTTCCAGGCCGGCTCATGCATGTCAACGTGCTCGGCTGCGGCCTGTTCGGCTCGATTTCCGGATCATCGGCGGCAACAACGGCGATGATCGCCAAGATCGCCCTGCCGGAACTGAAGAAGCGCGGTTATGACGAAATGGTCAGCCTCGGCTCGCTTGCCGGCGCCGGCACGCTCGGCATCCTCATCCCGCCGTCGATCACCATGGTCGTCTATGCGGTGGCCGCCAACGTCTCGATCATCCAGATTTTTCTCGCCGGCTTCCTGCCGAGCCTGATCGTGATGGTCCTCTATTGCGGCTATATCGCCGTCTGGTCGCTGCTCAACCCGGACAAGACGCCGCCTGCCCCGCCGAAGATGAGCTTCAAGGAAAAGCTGAAGGAATCGGCCAACCTCATCCCGGTCACGCTGCTGATCATCCTCGTCTTCGCAACGCTGCTGCTCGGCTGGGCGACGGCAACGGAATGCGCTGCATGGGGCGTACTCGGCTCGCTCGGTATTGCCGCATGGTCGAGGTCACTGACCTGGAAATCCTTCTGGGACAGCGTCATGGGCGCAACCCGGCTGACCTGCATGATCATGCTGATCCTCACCGGCGCCGGCTTCATGTCGATCGCCATGGGTTATACCGGCATTCCGAACGCGCTGGCCGCCTGGGTCGACAGCTTCAACCTCAGCCCCTTCGCGCTGATCGCCGTCCTGACGGTCATGTACATCCTGTTGGGTGCGGCGCTCGACGGTCTTTCGATGATCGTATTGACCACCGTCGTCGTCTTGCCGATGATCCAGCAGGCCGGTTTCGATCTTGTCTGGTTCGGCATCTTCCTCGTGCTGATCGTCGAAATGGCCGAGGTCTCGCCGCCTGTCGGCTTCAATCTCTTCGTGCTCCAGACGATGAGCGGCCGTGACAGCCTGACGGTAGCGAAGGCTTCGTTACCGTTCTTCTTCCTGCTCGTGGCGACAGTCGCCATCATCACGGTCTTCCCGGAAATCGTGATGGTTCTGCCGCAAATGGCGTTTCCGGGATAACAAGAGAGGGAACTGACAAGATGAACGTAACTGCAAGATTTGCGCGATGGGGCCTCGCTGCTGCCGCCCTTCTCGCCACCACCGCACCGTCCTTCGCAGCCAATTGGGTCCTGCCGTCGGCCTACCCGCCGGCAAACTACCATGTCGAGAACCTCAACCAGTTCGCCAAGGATATCGACGAGGCGACCAAGGGCGAGTTGAAGATAACCGTCCATCCGAACGCCTCGCTGTTTAAGGCACCGGATATCAAGCGCGCCGTCCAGACCGGCCAGGCGCAGGTCGGCGAAGTTCTGCTGTCGCTGCATGAAAACGAAAACCCCGTCTTCGGCCTCGATGTCGTGCCCTTCCTGGCAACCAGCTTCGATCAGTCGAAGAAGCTTTACGACGCTTCCAAGCCGGCTATCAAACAGGCGCTCGACAAGCAGGGTCTGAAGCTTCTCTACACCACACCGTGGCCGCCGCAGGGCATCTTCACCAAGAAGGACGTCAATTCCGTTGCCGACCTCAAGGGCCTCAAATGGCGCGCCTATAATGTCGGCACGTCGCGCATTGCTGAAATCGTCGGCGCGCAGCCGGTCACCGTCCAGGCCGCCGAACTGCCGCAGGCACTGGCAACCGGCGTGGTCGACGGTCTGATGACCTCATCGGCGACCGGTGTCGATTCGAAGATCTGGGAATCGCTCACCCACTATTACGACACGCAGGCCTGGATCCCGAAGAACGCCATCTTCGTCAACAAAGCCGCCTTTGCGGCACTCGATCCCGCCACGCAGAAGGCCGTGACCGATGCGGCGGCGGCGGCCGAAACCCGTGGCTGGGCGCTCGCCGCCGAGAGGACAAAGTCTTATATGGACACGCTCAAGAAGAACGGCATGCAGGTCCTTGAGCCGAGCGCCGAACTGAAGACTGGCCTGTCGGAAGTCGGCGCCAAGCTGACGGAAGACTGGTCAAAGAAGGCCGGAGCCGACGGCCAGGCCATTCTCGACGCATACAAGAAATAATCGGATGGCGCTGCGGCGACCATGCCGTGGCGCCTTTCCTTCGCGGGAGAGGAGGGATCATGTCACAGGAAAAGCTGCCTCTGGCGGAGCATAGCCTCGGCCCCATCGTATCCTCGGAACATCTAGCAAGCGGCGCGCTGCCCGCACTCTCCGAGATCGAGTTCGGCCTCGTCATGCTCAACCACGCCTTCAGCCGCTGGATGATACGCTGCATGGCAGCAGCCGGCGTGCCAGATTTGTCGCCGGTCGATATCCTCGTCCTGCACAACATCAACAGCCGCAACAAGCCGAAAACTCTAGCCGACATCGCCCTCGTCCTCAATATCGAGGACACGCATGTGGTTACCTACGCGCTGAAAAAGCTGGAGCGAATGAAGCTGATCAAGTCCGGCCGTCGCGGCAAGGAAAAACTGGTCATGGTCACCGAAGCCGGTGCCAATGCCTGCGCCCGCTACAAGGCGACGCGCGAAAGCCTTCTGGTCAAATCGGTGCTGTCTACGGAGGTTGCGACCGACAGCCTGTCTCAGGTGGCGGCAAGATTGCGGGCGCTTTCGGGCCACTATGATCAGGCCGCGCGTGCTGCAGCGTCGCTTTGAACTGAAAACCGATAAATACATCGGTCGCAATTTCGGCCTGCCTTACGAAAATCGCGAGGCAGGCCGATTGATCGGATTACATTGCTGCAGGCGACAGCGTCACCGAAGTGCCGGTGGCAGCAAGGTTGAGGCCGAGTTGGCCCGTCACGCTCACCGTCTGCAGGTGGATCGATCCGGACGTGCCGCCGACCAGGATGTTTGCGCCGATGCCTGCGCCAACCGTGGCTTCCGCCGTTGCGCCCTGATAAAGGCCGCCGAGCGAACCGTGGTGGTAGCCTGCGGTCGGTGCGAAGACCGCCCAGATCAAACGGCTGCGGGTGGTGAAGCCGAGATCGACGCCCATCTTGCGAACGACGCCGGTGTAGCGGTCAAGCGGCTCGCTGCCCATGGTCGACTTGAAGACGCAGTCTGCTTCCTTGGCGGAACCGAGAACGTAGCCAACACCGCCGCCGATCGAGCAATCCAGGTAACCGATGCGAACACCGCCGCGCTGATCATTTTCCTGATAGGTCGGCACGCTGTCGCGCCGGCTGATGACGTCGGCTGCGGATGCGGCCGTTGCAACGAATGCGACCGGGAGGGCTGCGAGGGCCACGGCAATTGTCTTTTTCATCCCTGTACTCCTTGTAATATTATGTTCATCCGTTCGGGTGCGGATGACACACAGCGATTACTAACGCATGTGGCAGAAGAATGATCCAAAGATAGCGAAACACGAAATATCTCGTCCTGCGCGCCAACGTGACTGCGTGTATCAGGAGATTGTATCAGGGCTTGCGAGAACCAAGCCGAGCTTCTTGCTCACTGGTTTCACGCTCTCCCTCCTGTACAATGGCAGGCTTTGTCACCGACTCGGCAATATAACGATCACGGTTTGCGCCAGTTAGACGGATCCAGCGCTATGTCCAGGCATAGCGGACAATATGGAAAAAGACGGGCGCTGCAAAAACCAAGCTGTCGGCCCGGTCCAGCATGCCGCCATGGCCTTCGATCATGTGGCCCCAGTCCTTGACGCCACGATCACGCTTGATGGCAGAGGCAACGAGGCCGCCGAAAAAGCCCATGACGCAGGAAAGTGCTGCCAGCACTCCCGCTTCAACAGGCGAGAAGGGAGTAAGCCAGTAAAGCCCTGCGCCCATAAGCGAGGCACTGGCGATCCCGCCGATCAGTCCCTCCCAGGTCTTGGACGGCGAGATGCTCGGAGCAACCTTGTGACGACCGAAAAGCTTGCCGAAGACATATTGCAGCACATCGCTGCCCTGCACTGTCGCGATCAGGAAGGCGATCAGCAGCAGCCCCCGCCCTTCATTACCTGGAATGGGCAAGGTCACCAGCGCCGGCACATGGCTGATGCAGTAGACGGATAGCATGATGCCCCATTGCTGCTCGCTGACCCGCTCGAGGAAACGAGACGTGTCTCCCCGCATCGCAGTCAGCGCCGGCATGGCCAGGAAGCAGTAGACGGGAATGAAAATCGAATAGAGCCCGTACCAGTCGATCCAGATCAGATAATACTGCACCGGGTTGATGATCAGGAACATGCCGAGCAGCGTCCATCGATCCGCATTGCGCGTATTGGTCAGCGTCACATATTCCCGCAGCGCGGCAAAGGACACGAAGGCGAAAAGCAGGATCACGCCGCCTGTACCGAACAGGAAGGCGAAGCTGATGCCCGCCACCATGATCCACCAGGCCTTGATCCGCGCATTGAGATTGTCGAGCGTCGGCGGCAACGGCTTCGGGCTGCGCCAGGAGAGCACACCCGCAATCACGCTTGCCGTCAAAAGCACGCCGACCAGTCCGATAAAAAGGCGCGTCGTGTCATCGCTCATCGGCTGTTTCCATCCTTTTGGGGTGCAAGCGCGAGAAGGGCTTGCCGGGCGCGGTCGAGGAAGACCTTGCGGTCTTCGCCTTCGTCGAGCCTCACCGGCTCACCGAAAACGACTCGGCAGAGAAGCGGGATCGGCAGAAGCGCGCCCTTGGGCAGGACGCGCGACATGTTCTCGATCCAGCAGGGCACCAGCTCGACATCCGGCCGGGCGGCAGCAAGATTGTAGAGGCCAGACCGAAACCGCAAGAGCGGCTCCTCCGTCATGTTGCGCGTGCCTTCCGGAAAGAAGATCAGCGATTGCCCCGTATCAAGCGCAGCAAACATCACCTGCATCGGATCGGCCGTTCGCTCCACCCAGTTGCGCTCGACAAGCACGGTGCGCAGCAACCGGCGGGAGATGAACCGGCGCAGGCGGCCTGCCCCCCAGTAATCCGCCCCGGCAACGGCCGCCGTCCTGCTGCGCTCGAGAGGCGTCAGGCAGGTCGAGACGAGAATGAAATCGCCATGGCTGGCGTGATTGGCGAAATAGATGCGCTGGCGGCCATTCGGTGCCGATCCCGCCCATATGGGACGCACGCCGGTTACCACGCGCGCAAGAACGGCGAGCACAGAACCGGAGGCAACCTGAAGCAGCGATGCACCGCCTCTCATGCTGGACCTCCATTCATCGCATCGAGGAGAAGAATGCCGTAAAGCACAATGCCGGCGACAAGGCTCAGCCATTGCAGCAGGATAAGCCGACGGCATCCGAAAAACCGTTGCGACAAGGGTGCCGGAACGGCAGGCTTCGCCCTCAGCCCCATTCGCACCAGAACGTCATCGATCGCAGCCAGGCCCGCCTCTTTGCCATCATGCGAAAGCGCTATGCGAAACAGTGCGGCATCGAACAGGAGATGAACCGTCAGTGCGAGAGCGACAAGGCAGAAAGCGAGCAGAAGCAACCAGCCAAGTGCCGAGCCGAACCCGTTTGAACCTGCCGTCAATGGTGCGATGGCCAGCAGAAACAGAGCGACCAGGCCACCACCGATGCCGTTGCAGCATAATCGCCGGACCGCTTTTGCCGTCGCTGGTTTCCAGTCGCTCATCGCGCCGCCTCGTCGATTGCCGCATAGGTTTGCGGCTTGAGATGAACAGGACGGCCGAGCGCCTTGATCTGCTCAGCTGCCGCAGCAGCATTAGCCGCATGACCGGACCGCACGAGCCAGCATGCGACGACCGCCGCACTACGCTGAAACCCGAGTGCACAGCAGACGAGCACCGGGCCACGGCTGCGGACGTCCTCGACAGCAAGCGCCCCATCACGAATACTTGCCACCGATAGCGGCAGCAGATCGAGCGACGGTATCGCACGCCAAACGAGACCGGCAGCGCGGCGCGCCGGAAATTCAGCCGTCATGTCGACGACCGAGGCATAGGCCCTAAGTTCGTCACGGCCCGGAGCGCGCCCGAGGAACACCCCGTCGCCAACTTTGACCGCAGCCGGAAGCCTGTGCGTCCACCACCAGCGGTTCGCCCGCGCACCGAGACGATAGGGCCAGAGCAGATAACGGCTCGCAAGGCTCGTCACCCCGTCTCCTTGCTTTTGAAAGACCCGCGGTCCTGCTCCGGCATAACCGATGGCAACGAGCGCCAGAGCAAGGCTCGGCCACAGCCACAACAGGCCTGCACCATTGCTGCGCGCCGAAATCACCGCAATCAGCAGGAAGATTGTCGCGCCAACCGCATAAACGATCGCCAGCCGCCGCGCCTTTCGATCCTTCGTGAGGCGGAAGTCGGCAAGCGGTGAGGCTTTGTCCGCAGGAAACAACCAGAGCGCAAACAGGCCGAGCAGCATTCCGGTCGGAATGTCGATGACATGGTGCTGCCAGGTGGTCAGCACCGAAAGCCCGATCAGCACACACCAGACATGCCAGACTGTGCGCGGAAAACCCTTCAAGCGGCAACGCCAATGGTCCCAGATGATCACCAGAAGGGCGATATGCAGCGACGGCGCCTGATTGAACGGCTTGTCGAAACCGCCGAGAACAACGAACATGAAGCCCGGAAGGCCATCGGTTTCCGGCCGCACGAAAATCGCCTGCAGGGGAAACGCGATGAAGCAGATAACCGCCACGACCTGCGCAGTCAGATACCGGCGCGCCAGACGGCCGACATCCTGCGGCGTATCGTTGACGAAGAGAGACAGCGCATAAAACGCGTTGATTGACCAATAGGGAATGATCGTCCAGGCGAAGAACGGAATGTATTTTTCCCAGCCGAAGGCAAGGTTCGGCACGTCGGCGCGCAGCGAAGCCAGCCAGTTCGCCACGCCATAGGTGAGATAGAAAAACGGAGCGAGGAAAAGCAGCCACAGCGCTGCCGTTCGCATCACAGCGCCGCGCACGCCAACCGGAACAGATGCAATCCCCTCCCCCATCTCGGCCTCAGATACGCTCGGCCAGCGACACGGTGAAAATGCCCCATTTGTCGATACGCTGCTCGATCTTGCGGAAACCGGCAGCGGCGACCAACTGGTCCATCTCCTGCTGTGTGCGTCGGCGCATGATCCATGCCTCGCCGCCGCGGTGAGAGGTGAGCGCCCGCGCGATCATCTCAAGCTGCGGATGCCATGGCTGGCCGGTATAGAGCAGCAGCGATCCCGGCTCCAGCGCCTGCGAAAGACCGCGCAGAGAGGCTTCGATGGCGTGATTATCCGGGAACAGTTCGTAAAGGCCGGAAACCACGGCGAGCGTAGGCCTGGGCTCGATCGAAGTCAGGCCGGCCGTATCGAAGGCATCGGCGCGATGGAAGCTCGCAATGTCACTCAGGCCACGCTCGGCGATGAGCGCGGTGCCTTTCTCGACATTGATCGGCGAATAATCCTGCAGCCGGATGCTGTCCGGTTTCACCTCGGATGCCGCTACTGCGTCGAGAATGTAGCGCCCGTGACCGGCGGCGATATCGAGCACCCGTACCGGCTTGTTCTCGGCTTTCAGGCGCGCAAACGCCCTTCCGATCAGTTCTTCGAGATGCACCTTACGCTGCCGGATACCGCGCCAGCCTATCGCATCGAGAAACTGCCGGTCAATCAGCCGGCCACCTGGACCAAGGCCCCGCGCATCGTTCTCATAAATGTAATCGAGTGTCGAACCGGAATCGAAACCGGTCCGCAGGCCCGTCTTGATACCGTCGGAAAAGAGACCGCCGAAGCGGATCGAGGCGCGCGTGAAAGCCCAATACAATCCGCGCGGCGAGGCTATCGACAATGGCGTCGCCAGCCGGTCGGCCTCGTCGCGGCTGTAACCGGATAGGTGAGCCTGCCGAAGATCAGCAACGACCGGCACCTCCTCGAAGCGTTCGGTGATGAACGAACGTACCTTTTTCACGGCCTTGGCCCGGTCCCGTTCGCCGAGCGTGTCGTGATAGAAACCGGGCAGCACATGACGTTCCTTGATCGTGCTGCCGAGGTTTTCGAAAAAGCGATGTTGCGGCGCGTGGCGCACGACGAAATCGCTGCCGGAAATAAGCAACTGCGTCGGCACCGTGATCGCGCGGGCGTCCGCGACAACCCTGTCAGCAGCCTCGTAAAGCTCGAGAAGAACATTGGACGCAATCGGCCGGGTAATCAGCGGATCGCTCTCGAACGATGCGATGCGCTCGGCATCATGCGTCAGAAACCGTGCCTTGACGTAGGAGTTGACGAAAAACGTGCCTTTCAGCTTCTGCCACAGCGCAATCCCCTCCCGGGCGAAAGGCACGTAAAGCTTGACGTCGAATGCCGGCGAAGCCAGCACCAGGGCGCGGATGCCAGGCGCATAATCATGCACCCATGTGGATGCGAGCACCGCGCCGACACTTTGGGCCACGACGGCGACCTGATCCATGGCAAAGCCGCCGGTCTCGCGGATATGACGAACGAAGCAGTCGAGATCGCGCACCGAATGAGCAAAAGATGGCGAGTGGCCGCGTTCGCCGGGAGAGCGGCCATTCCCGCGCGCATCCCAGGCGTAGAAGGCGAAATCGTCGAGACCAAGCTCTTCGACAAGATGGGCGACCCTGCCGCCATGCTCGTGGCCGCGGTGCAGAAGAACGATTGCACCCTTCGTCGTACCGGAGCGAGCGGGCCAGTGGCGATAGAAGAGTTCGACGCCGTCATGGCTCGCAAACGCGGTTTCGATCATGCTTTTGTCACTCCCGCCCATCTGTTCCGTAACCTATACGGATGAAAGCCCCAGGTTTGCAGTTGATTTCTTCAACTTGCGTCTGCATTTGTTGAACGCAATCAAGCGGATTCGAGCTTTCATGTCGATCTACAAACTGAAGTCGTCATTCCAGGCCCTCCTTCGCCCGCTGGTTGGGCACCTCGCAGCAATAGGGGTGACCGCCAACCAGGTGACACTGTTCGCCTCCTTCGTTTCCGTTGCGATCGGCGTCCTGTTGATCATCGAACCGCTGCCTGCGCTGTTTGCGCTCGTGCCGATCTGGATGTTTCTCCGCATGGCCTTCAATGCCGTCGATGGCATGCTGGCGCGCGAACATGGCCAAAGGTCCGCGCTTGGCGGCTATCTGAACGAGATTACCGACGTCGTGTCGGACGCAGCGCTCTACATCCCCTTCGCGCTGATTGCGCCTTTCTCCCTGCCATGGATCGCAACCATCGTCTTTCTTGCGGTACTGACGGAATTTGCCGGCGTTCTCGGCATCGCGCATGGAAACGGCCGCAATTACGAAGGGCCGATGGGCAAGAGCGACCGTGCCCTGCTCTTCGGAGCCCTGGGCGCGCTCGTCGCCATATTCGAGACCCTGCCCGACTGGACATGGCATATCCAGCCAATGGCCTGCGTCCTGCTGATCTGGACGGTGGTCAACCGTGTGCAAGCCGGTCTGGTCGATCCGCGCTGATCGGTTAAGCCAATATCAGTGTTTGTCGCCGAAACGCCGCGCCGTGGCGCGGCCGGTCACCTGCTCCCAATGTTCGTCCGCCCGCCGCTCGAAGGTTGCGGCATCGCGCGCATCGCTCTGGTAGAAGGAGCCATGCGGCACGTCCGGCGCATAGACCTGATCGCTCCAGCCGCGACCATCGTCATGCGGAAAGGCATAACCGACATGGCCGAGCGCCGCCGCTCCCTTGTAGTGCGCGTCGCGCAGATGCATCGGCACGGATGACGGCGCCTCGCTTGCCACATGGGCAAGCGCCAATGAAATGCCGCGGCAGGCGGAATTCGATTTCGGCGCGCGCGCCACATGAAGGGCTGCATGCGCAAGCACGATCTGCGCCTCCGGATAACCGATCTTCTCCACCGCATGAAGTGCGGCAACAGCCGTCTGCAACGCGGTGTTATCGGCCAGCCCGACATCTTCCGAGGCGTGGATCATGATGCGGCGGGCGATGTAGCGCGGATCCTCGCCGCCATGCACCAACCGCGCCAGCCAGTAGAGCGTTGCATCCGGATCCGAGCCACGCATGGATTTCACGAAGGCCGACACCACATCATAATGCGCGTCACCGGACCGGTCGTGATTGACCGGCGCCGCCGAATAGGCCTCATCGACCATCTCCTCCGTGATCACCACAGGCTTTCCCGAAGGATGGCCGACGGCAAGGCTTTCGAGCACGGTGAGAGCAGGGCGCGCGTCTCCGCCGGAGCGACCGGCAATGCGCCGCAGCAGTGCCGGGGCAAGCTCAACCGCAATGCCTTTGCCGGCGAGATGATCGAGGCCGCGCCGCACGACCTCCTCCATCTCCTCGATCGCCAGGGGCTCCAGCTTCAGGATGGTCGATCGGGAAATCAGAGCGGGCGTCAGCGAGTGATAGGGGTTGCCGGTCGTCGCGCCGATGAAATCGGCAATCCCTTCCTCGCAGAGCGCCAGAAGATGATCCTGTTGCGTCGCACTGAACCGATGCACCTCGTCGGCGAACAGCAGCGTCGGCCGCATGCGCGCCTCGTCGGCAATCTTGCGGATATCGGCGACATTGTTATGCGCCGCATGCAGCGGCCTGAAATTCTTGCCCAGCATGTTGCCGATGGCGCGGGCAATCGAGGTCTTTCCAAGCCCGGGCGGGCCATAGAGAATGATGCTGCCCAGCCGCCCAGCAGCGATGCGCCGACGCAGCATCGTTCCTTCGCCGAGAACCTTCTCCTGACCGATGACGTCGTCGAGCGTCGTCGGACGCAATTCCGCCGCGAGCGGCATGGAGCCGGTACGGGGTGCGGCATCGAAAAGATCGGTCATGGGAGCCTCATCGAAAGGATTTCCATTCCGACGGCCGCATCTAAATTGCTGCCCGCCGGATCAGGTTCGTCTACCGGCCTCCGCAGGCTGGGTCAAATACAGCAATTCGCTCCGCGATCTGACGCGGATATTCAACTGGTTCATCCTCCGTCGCATTGACTGGCACGGTCAGGCTCTATGATCTCACATACCTGAACAACAACAGATATCCCCAATGCATTCATTCCCAAATTCTGCCCGCTCTGATAGCAAATCAAACAGGAGACATGACGATAGATTTGAGACCAGACAGGACCTCGTTTGCCGGATAGCCAAACACATATCGAGCTCATTGCCGCGCTGACTGCCGTGACGAGCGATGTTCCGCGTGTCATGACGGTAAAATCGGGAGAGGCGCTACCGTCTGGTCCGTTCGAGCTGGGGCACCGCAGCCTGCAATCGGGTTTGCGCGAATGGATTGGCGACCAGACCGGGCACCCAATCGGCTATCTCGAGCAACTCTACACATTCGCCGACCGGGATCGTTCATCGGCAGGGAGCGATGACGGCAGGACGATTTCGATCAGCTATCTTGGGCTTGTCCGCGAACAGGCCGCGCCCGGTGCAGGCAAGCCCGGCTGGCATGGCTGGTACGAATATTTTCCCTGGGAAGATCATCGCAATGGAAGACCCAATAGTCTGCAGTCCATCGCAGAAAGTCTGCACGCTTGGATCATCGCCGAGCCTTCCCGCCGCGAACATCGCCAGCGCCGAACCGATTTCGCCTTCGGGCTGGACGGCAGCCCTTGGAACGAAGACCTGACACTGCAGCGATATGAATTGCTTTACGAGGCTGGGATCGTGGCCGAGGCTGGGGGAAAAGCCGACCCTGCGACCGGACGCCCGATGTTTGCGGATCATCGCCGTATTCTTGCGACTGGAATCGCAAGGCTGCGCGCCAAGATCAAATATCGACCGGTCGTCTTCGAACTGATGCCGGAAAATTTCACACTGCTGCAGCTGCAGCGAACCGTCGAGTCGCTGGCGGGGCTGACACTGCACAAACCAAATTTCCGGCGGCTCATAGATCAACAGGAGTTGATCGAGGAAACCGGCGGCATGAGCAGCGAAAGCGGTGGCCGTCCGGCAAAGCTCTTTCGTTATCGGCATGCGGTCCTCGAAGAACGTGCCCTGTCGGGTTCGAAACTTCCGCTCTCGCGTAATTGACATAATCTCGAATCGAGAATAACTATTTGCCGCACATATACTCAAATAGAGTATTAAAGGGGGTTATCGATGAATTCGCCGATTTCCATGTCGTCGCTCTATGAGCGCGTTCGCAGAGTGATGCCTGAAGCGGAGTGGTTGTCGCACCAGGAAAACGTTAAAACGATCCTCGAGTTGAAACGAAGCCGTAATGCGGTAATCCTCGCACATAACTACCAGACACCGGAAATCTTCCATGGCGTTGCCGATATCGTTGGCGACAGTCTGGCGCTCGCTCGCAAGGCAATCGATGTAGAGGCAGACGTGATCGTTCTGGCCGGCGTTCATTTCATGGCGGAAACCGCAAAGCTGCTCAACCCGGAAAAAACCGTGCTCATCCCGGACATGGGCGCCGGCTGTTCGCTGGCAGAATCCATCACGCCGGAAGACGTGGCGCTTCTGCGTCAGGCCCATCCCGGCGTGCCGGTCATCACCTATGTCAACACGTCGGCGGCCGTCAAAGCGGCGTCGGATATATGCTGCACGTCAGGCAACGCAAAGAAGGTTGTCGAATCCCTCGGTGTGTCGAAAGTCCTGATGATCCCGGATGAATATCTGGCACAAAACGTGGCCCGCGAGACAGATGTCGAGATCATAGCCTGGCACGGCCATTGCGAAGTGCATGAGCTTTTTACCTCCCAGGATGTGCGCGACCTGCGTGATGCGCATCCCGGCATCACCATTCTGGCGCATCCCGAATGTCCACCTGACGTGGTGGCGGCAGCTGATTTTGCCGGCTCCACGGCTGTCATGTCGGACTATGTCGGAGCCAAGAGCCCGGCGCGCGTCGTTCTTCTGACGGAGTGCTCGATGAGCGACAACGTCGCGGTCGACCATCCAGGCGTGGAATTCATCAGACCCTGCAACCTCTGCCCGCATATGAAGCGCATCACGCTCTCCAATATCCGCCAGGCGTTGGAAGAAAATCGCCATGAAGTGACAGTCGATCCCGCCGTGGCAGCAGGCGCACGGCTTGCTGTCGAAAGGATGCTGGCGATATGACGGAGTATCTCGATCGCTTCGCCGACCAAGTCGTGGTGGTCGGAAGCGGGCTCGCGGGACTGGTCACGGCGTTGACGCTGGCGCCGCAGCCGGTTCTGCTCCTGACACGGGCGGCACTGGGGGCCGAAAGCTCCAGCGCATGGGCGCAAGGCGGCATCGCCGCAAGCCTTGGCGATGACGACAGCGTCGGCCTGCATCTAGCAGACACGCTGGCAGCAGGCGACGGATTGTGTGACGCCGACGTCGCGGCTGCGATCCTCGCAGACGCACCGGCCGCGATCGCATCGCTTGAGAGTTTCGGCGTGCAGTTCGACCGGAGCCCTGACGGAGCCTATTTGCTTGGACTGGAGGCTGCACATTCACGGCACCGCATCGCCCATGTCGCCGGCGACGGATCGGGAGCTGCGATTGTGCACGCCCTCGTGGAGAAGGTTAGCCGCACACCATCGATCACAGTCATGGAAGGCATCGAAGTCCGCCGCTTGCTGAAGACAGATGATGTGTTGTCCGGTCTTATCTGCGCAAGCCGATCGGGGCCTCTCGTCATTCCTGCAACGCGGATCGTTCTCGCCACGGGCGGACTTGGCGGTCTTTACGAAACGACCACGACCCCGAGCGGCAATTACGGGCAAGGCATCATGCTCGCCGCCCGTGCCGGCGCCAAGCTTGCCGACATGGAATTCGTACAATTCCATCCAACCGCGCTCGACGCCGCCAACTGGTCCGCCGGGCGGCCGCTGGCACTTGTCAGCGAGGCGGTGCGTGGCGAGGGCGCTATTCTTGTCAATGACAGGAACGAGCGGTTTCTGGCCGATCAACCGGCTGCCGAGCTTGCCCCACGCGATGTCGTTGCCAGAGCTATCAGCGCCGAAATTGCCAAAGGCAGCAGGGTGTTCCTCGATGCGAGAGAGGCTTTGGGGCAAGGCTTTGCCAACCGTTTCCCGACAATAACGCTTCTATGCCGAGAAGCCGGTGTTGACCCGTTGCGAGAGCGCATTCCCGTTCGGCCTGCCGTTCACTATCACATGGGCGGCGTCGCAACCGATCGTCAAGGACGCAGTACTCTCGATGGCCTCTGGGTTGTCGGCGAGGCCGCCTCGACCGGCCTGCATGGCGCAAACCGCCTAGCCAGCAACTCGCTTCTTGAAGCCGCGGTCATGGGCATGAACGCCGCCCGCGATATCCTTGCGAGGCCAAGGTCAATGGCCCCGATATGCAACGCGATCGAGCTGCCGGTATCATCGGATCTTTCGTTTGTACGACCCATCGTCTCTCGCAGTCTCGGTGTGCTGCGCAATTCACAGACGATGAGATCTGCGATCGGAAGCCTGCTGCCATTGGTGGAACAGGATGGGGCGGCGGCAGATCCCGCTCTTGTCGCTATTTCCATCGCCGTCTTTGCATTAATGCGGGAAGAGTCACGTGGCGCCCATGCCCGAACCGATTACCCGCTCAGCCTCCCGGACGCTCGGCGCCAAAGAATGACACTCAGTGCAGTGCTGGCCGCCGCGCGCCAAATGGCGCCCCTATCCCTCATTCACAGTGCTTAAAGAGCGACATACGAGATGATTGCAACGCTTCCCCGGATCGTTATCGAACCCACAGTACGCAACGCCCTAATCGAGGACTTGGGACTTGCCGGCGATATTACGTCAGCAGCTGTTATTCCTGTAGGACATCGCTCACGCCTTGCAATGGTCAGCCGCAACCCAGGCGTGATTGCCGGTCTCGATGCCGCCGAGCTTGCGTTTCAACTCATAGATCCGGCGGTTGGCATGGTTCGCCATATGGAGGACGGTTCTGTGGTGAAGCCCGGCGATGTGATCGCCACCATCGAAGGGCCTTCCCGCGCCTTGCTGACCGGCGAACGTACTGCACTGAACTTTCTCGGCCACCTCTCCGGTATAGCGACCGTGACAACGAGCATCGTGTCAGCCATATCAGGCAGCAAAGCGTCGGTCGTCTGCACCCGCAAGACGACCCCGGGATTAAGGTCGCTCGAAAAATACGCCGTACGAGCCGGGGGCGGCATGAACCATCGTTTCGCGCTGAACGATGCGGTTCTCATCAAGGACAATCATATCGCGATTGCCGGCGGCATTGCAGAAGCTATCCGGCGCGCGAAGGCGGGCGTTGGGCACATGGTCAAGATAGAAGTTGAGGTCGACACGCTCGATCAGCTGCTAGAAGCCCTGCAGATCGGGGTAGATGCCGTCCTGCTCGACAACATGACGCCGGTCCAATTGCGTCAGGCGGTCGATCTCGTCGCCGGTCGGGCGATTACCGAGGCTTCCGGCAATATCAATCCGACGACAGCAGCTGAAATCGCTGCCTCCGGCGTGGATCTGCTATCAGTCGGCTGGATCACCCATAGCGCACAGGTGCTGGATATCGGATTGGACTACATTTAGAGCGCGATATGCCTCGACGATATGAAGTTTGCCGTCCGAACGCCGCACAAGAAACCCGACAAGACGCCCACCCTCAAGGCGATCGGGCCAGAGCTTTGACCGGCCATCTACAGCTGCATATTTCCAAAGCCTCGCCAATGGCGAGGCTTTGAAGCGTTGGCTGCACGCGGCCAGGATGGCTTCAGATATCACGAAGTGAAGACATCTGAAGGATTTCTCGACGTTCAATGTACGGTCGCGGTCTTTGCGTGATGCGACCGGCTTGGCCAAAGGCTGATCGAGCACAGAAGCGAGGCGAACAGCAGCAGCAGCGACAGGTAGAATGTCGGCAGGAAGCCGCCGAGGACGAAGGAAACGATCGAACCGACGACACTGCCGATACCGAAGCCCAGATAGATCAGGCCGTAGTTGCGGGCGAGGTTGGTCAGGCCGAAGAAATCGCTGACGAGGCCCGGATAGACGGTGATCGTTCCGCCGAACGAGAAGGCAACGCAGGCGACAGCGAAGAAGAACGAATATTCATTCAGCGGCACGAAAAGCAGCATGGCCATGCCGGTCAGGGCGCAGGCAAGCGCGATACTGATGATGTGGATACGGGCAATCTTGTCCGACAAGATGCCGAGAACGAGCCTGCCCAGCAGGTTAGCGGCAGCGATGATGGCGACGGTATCGGCTGCAACCGAAGTCGACAGGCCGACGTAACGCTCACCGACATCCTTTGCGACACCGATCAGGTATAGGCCACTCATGCAGACGGTGAGGAACATCAGCGCCAGCAGCCAGTACCTTGGCTGACGGACGGCCTCTGCCAACGTGTAATCCCTTGCGCCGGCACCGGCTGTCTGAGCACGGGTTTGCGGAGCCTCGCTGATGAGCAGCGCGCCGCCGACAACCAGAACCAGGGCCGCAATCGCCCACAGGCCGAAAGCGCTTTCCATGCCGAAACGGTTGATCAGCTCGAGGTTCAGGTATTTGAAGCCGAGACTGCCGAGACCATAGGCGCCGATCGAAAATGCCGAAGCCAGGCCCTTGCGCTCGGGAAACCATTTGACGCAATTCGACAGGGTGAGCAGATAGCCGGCGCCATCGGCCGCGCCGATCAGAATGCCGCCGTAGATATAGAGCAGCGCGAGATTGCTTGCCGTCGAGGTCAGATAAAGGCCGAGGCCAAGCGCAAGGCCGGCGGTGATTGCGACGCTGCGAAGCCCGAACTTCTCCTGCAGTTTTCCCGAGAGCGACGAGCCGACGGCAAGTGCCAGGCTCAGCAGACCGAAGGTGAACGCAACCTGGTTCAGCGGCTGCGAAAGCTTGGCTGAAAGTCCCTCGTTGAACAGGCTCCATGTGTAGACCGAACCGAGGCCGAACTGGCACAAAATGGTGCCGACAAGTGTGAAATAACGCTTTGAATTGGAAAGAGCGGTCATCCGCGTTTCCTCCTTTATGAATATGGAGGAAACCTAGGCCGCTCTTTATTCCGCCTGTTCGAAAAAGGCGTGAACTGCACGATCGGTGGAATGAATGGCAGTCAGAGCTGCATGAGTTGCTTGAACTCTTTCAAGTGAGACCGGCTGACCGGAATTTCGACATCATCGAAATTGTGCAGCTTGATGACATAGGTACCATTGAACCACGGTGAGATCTCGCGGATCTTGGACGTGTTGATGCACCAGGAGCGATGGCAGCGGAAGAATGTGTCTGCCGGCAGCTTTTCGGCGAAATCGCCGATGCTGGTCGGAATGACGAAATGCCCTTTGACGGTATGTACATAGGTCAGCTTCTCGTCGGCACGGGCGTAATAGATAAGGTCCGCCGGCAGCACGAGGATGCTGTCCTTGCGCGGAATGTTGACCGTGCGCTTGGCTGCGGTAACCGGCTGGGGTACCGGCTCCGCCGATGCTGCCGGGGCCGGTTGATTTTCCAGCTTCTTCAGCGTGTTGGCGACACGCTGCTCATTGAAGGGCTTGAGGATATAATCGAACACTTCGAGCTCGAAGGCTTCGGCCGCATGTTCCTTGTAAGCCGTGACGATGACGATCTTGGGCGGATTGCTCTGCTTGTGAAGGCTGCGCGCCAGCGTCATCCCGTCGATCGACGGAATGTTGATGTCGAGAAACACGACGTCGAGATCATGTTCCTGCATATAACGCAGGGCCGCAAGGCCATCTTCCTGCGTTGCCACGACCTCGATGGAACTATGGTTCTCGATCAACCATTTCAGCTCGTCCCGCGCCAGATATTCGTCTTCAACGATCAGGGCCTTCATGCGGCTTCCTTGTTTTCGAGCGGCAGATCGAAGCTCACGGACGTACCCGGTTCAAGCCTCTGGATCGTCAGCCCCTGGCCATGCAGCAGCTTCAGGCGCTCATTCACGTTCATCAGACCAATCCGGTCGCGCACGGCCTGGCCATTGGCAACCGCTTCGATGACTTCGGGATCGATACCCTTGCCCGTATCGCGAATGGTGACATTGACCCGATCGGTAAGGCGCTTCACTGCGATATGGACTTCGCCCGGCTTCGGCTGTGACTGGATGCCGTGCAGGATGGCGTTTTCGACCAGCGGCTGAAGTGAGAGGCTTGGGATCTCGACATTCACGTCATCAACATCGAACGTGACCGTCAATTTTGGCCCGAAACGCGCCTGCTCGATCGCCACATAGTCCTGCACCTGCCGCAACTCGTCCTTTATGTCGATCATGCCGTCGCTGAGCGAGAGGTTCTGGCGCAGATAATCCGCAAGCTTGGCAATCACCTGCCGCGCCTCGTCGGGGCGAAGCCTTACAAGAGACGAGATGGCGTTGAGCGCATTGAAAAGGAAATGCGGATTGATCTTGCTCTGAAGTGCGCGGAATTCCGCCTTTGCCGCCATCTCGCGCAGAGCTTTTACGCGCGACAGTTCCATCTGCGTCGAGATCAGCTGCGACAGGCCGACACCGAGTTCACGCAGTGAATCCGTGATCATGTCCGGCTTGGCGAAGAAGATCTTCAGCGTGCCGGTGACAAGGCCGTTCTCGCGCAGCGGCACGATCGCCACGGAACGGAAATCCGCGGCCGGATAACGATGCAGGTTGTTGTCGATGGTGATACGGTCGTTCCGGATGGCATCGGCCGTCAGTTCACTCAGATGCTTGTGCTTTTTCTCGTCGTAATATTCGTGACCGATACCGACATAGGCAAGGACATGGTCGCGGTCGGTGATCGCCACCGCGTCCGCCCCCAGGCATTCGTGAATCACGCCGCAGACCTTTGCGAAAGTATCATCCTGCACGTTCTGGAAAAACGGCAGGGTTCGGTTGGCGATGATGAGTGCAAGCTTTGCCTCATGGGCTGCCGTCAGCTCCTTCTCGTCCTCGATATCCTGAATGCGCTTGATGATCATCCCGGTACACATGGAGCCGATGATCATCGGCCAGGCGATTTCCGCAACGATCGCGCTGCCGACACCAACTGGGGCCAGAAGCAGGATGAGCAGCATGGTCAGGCATTCGCAGGCCATGCCGGCAAGGCTGCCGGTCAGCCAAAGCCACCTGCGGCGACCGCGATAGTGGATAACGGTCGATAGAAGCCCGGCGCAGATGCTGCTGATCAGGCAGGCGGTTGCCGACGGGCCGTGGATGTCGATCAGGAAACGGTGCAGGCCGGAAATGATGCCTGCGGGGATGCCGACCCACGGCCCAAACAGAATACCGCCGGACATGATGGCGATGGTGCGGACGTTGACGAGCGCGCCTTCGACCGGAATGCCCATATAGGTGCCGCCGACCGCAAAGCCGGAAAACAGTGCGGACAGAAAGGCAAGTTCAAGCCCGCTGAGCCTGCCTTTCCAGAGCACGTTCTTGAAAAGGCGCGTGCGTCCGAGAAAGAACAGCACCATCAGCATCAGCGCTGCGCGTTCGAAAAGAGCAAGTAGAATCATAATGAACCGAAAAACGAGCGAGTGAACCGAATCTCGGCCGCTCTGAATGGGTCGAATTGAAAAACTGACGGGATTGTGCGACTTTTGAGCAGGAATTGAAACCGGCTATTTCTGCCGGATGTGCCGCTCGATGAGTGTCCTCAGCCGCATCTCGTCCTGGTCTTCGATTGCATTGACCATCTCGTGGTGTTCCGCAGCCGAAACCTCGATCCTCGATCGCGTATGCCACTGCGACACCGGGGCGGAGGACGTACGCTGCCGCAGTTCCGCAATCACGCTGTGCAGTTCCACGTTTCCGGCAAGATCGACATAAGCGCGGTGAAAGGCGAGGTTTGCCTCGTAAAGCTCGAGCACCGTGCCCGAAAGAAGCAGGCCCTGAAACCGGTTCGCCAGATCTCTGAGACCCGCGATATCCGCCGTCGTCGCATGTGCAATGACTTTTCCGGCAATACCGGTCTCCAGCATGATGCGGATCTCGGCGATATCGTCCCACTGCTTTCCGTCACTCAGATAGACATGATAGCCGCGATTGGGGACATGCTCGACAACCCGCTTGAGGGCGAGACGATCGAGTGCGCGGCGAATTTCGTTGCGGCCGCGGCCATAACGCGTCTCGAGATCGATCTGCTTGAGCCACGTGCCGGGCGCATATATGCCGGACTGAATATCCTGCAGGATCAACTGGGTCGCATCCCGCTCTCCATCCACGTCGGTAACCGTCTGGGAACCCGTCATCACCACTCTCGAAGCCCGCATACCTGCTCAATAAATAATCAAAAAGAAATGTTGCGCAAATGTTATTCCGTAAATAGGATTGGTACCAATTTTGTCAACAAAAGACCGATAGCATGAAAAATTCCGACGCCGTCTGGGAACTCGTCGACAACAAGACGCCCGATTATGCCCGCCTCGCCGACCAGGTATGGGACACACCAGAGGTGAATTACGAGGAATTTTCTTCCAGTGAAGCGCATGCGGCACAGCTTGAGGCGGAAGGTTTTCGGATCATCCGCAATGTCGCAGGCATGCCGACAGCGGTGATGGGCGAAGCCGGCGAAGGCGGCCCGGTCATCGCCATTCTTGGTGAATACGATGCCCTGCCCGGCCTCAGCCAGGAAGCCGGTCTCGCCGAAGAGCGCCCGCTGGTCGCCGGCGGTCACGGCCATGGCTGTGGGCATAACCTGCTTGGTTCCGGCTCCCTGCTCGCGGCAGCAGCCGTCAAGGATTACCTCGCCGCCAACAACCTGCCCGGCCGTATCCGTTATTATGGCTGCCCGGCGGAAGAAGGCGGCTCCTCGAAAGGTTTCATGGTTCGCGCCGGCGTGTTCGATGATGTCGATATCGCCATCTGCTGGCATCCGGCCGCTTTTGTCGGCGTCAACAATCCGGTCTCGCTTGCCTGCAATGAGCTGAATTTCCATTTTTCCGGCCGCGCATCGCATGCGGCTGCCACGCCCCACCTCGGACGTTCCGCTCTCGATGCTGTCGAGCTGATGAATGTCGGCGTCAATTATCTGCGCGAACACATGCCGTCGAGCGCACGCATTCACTACGCCGTCACGGATACTGGCGGCCATGCCCCGAACGTCGTCCAGGCCCGTGCCACGGTCCGTTACCTTGTGCGCGCACGCGACCTGCCGGACCTCCTCGAACTCGTGGATCGCGTCAAGGATGTCGCAGCCGGCGCTGCCCTGATGACCGGCACGACAGTCAGAAGCGAAATCATAAGCGGTGACGCCAACCTCGTCGGCAACACGCCGCTCGAGACCCTGATGCACGGCCATATCGAGCGTATCGGCCTGCCGGATTTCGATGATGCCGATCGCGCCAAGGCTGCCGAATTCCAGAAGACGTTCACGCCGGCCGACATCAAGTCGTCCTTCCAGCGTTTCGGTCTCAAACCCCGCCCCGGCGTGTCGCTCTGCGACGTGATCTTCCCGCCGGAAAGCGGCGATACATCGATCGTCGGCTCCACCGATGTCGGCACCGTCAGCTGGGTGGTTCCGACCGTGCAGGTGCGCGGCGCCACTTACGCAATCGGCACGCCCGGCCATTCCTGGCAGCTGGTCGCGCAGGGCAAGCTGCCGGCAGCCCACAAGGGCATGGCCCATGCAGCCAAGGTCATGGCCTCGACGGCTGCGGATCTCTTCGCAAATCCAGAACGGATTGCCGAGGCAAAGGCCGATTTCGCCTATCGCCTCGAAGGCACGCCCTTCGTCAACCCGATCCCGGATGACGTCGATCCTCCGATCCCGCTCGTCCAGGATGCTGCATGACACAACCCTCCTTTCTCGATCTGATCGGCAGCGGGCCGGATGGCTGGGGACCGGCGCTTGCCGCCGGTGCGATGATGACGATCCTGATCGCGCTCGCAGGCTATGCCATCGGCATGGTCTTCGGCGCGCTCGGCGCATGGGCAAAGATTGCAGGCGGACCGGTTGCCCGCGGCGTTGCCGGCACCTACACCACGGTGCTGCGCGGCATTCCTGATCTGCTCGTCATCTACCTCTTCTATTTCGGCGGCAGCACGGTCATTTCCGCCTTCGGCCATCTCTTCGGCGCAAGCGGCTTCATCAGCTTTCCCGGTTTTCTCGCCGGTGCACTCGCCGTCGGCGTCACCTCCGGCGCTCAGCAGACGGAAGTGTTTCGCGGCGCCTACAAGGCCGTCCATGCCGGCGAACTTGAAGCGGCGATTGCCTGCGGCATGCCTCCCTTCCTGCGCTTTCGCCGCATCATCGCGCCGCTGACCTTGCGCTACGCCCTGCCCGGCATGGGCAATGTCTGGCAGATCGTGCTGAAGGAATCCGCCCTCGTGTCGATCACCGGCGTTGTCGAATTGCTGCGCCAGTCGCAGATTGGTGCCGGCTCCACCGGTCGCCCTTTCGACTTCTATTTCATCGCCGCCATGATCTATCTCGCCATCTCGACCTTGTCGGGCGCGCTGCTGCAGTTCAGCGAAAAGCAGTTCACCCGCGGTGTCCGGAGGGGCTGATGGATTTCCTGTTTCTCTACGAGACGTTTGTCACGCTGATCTCGGCCATTCCGACGACGCTGCAACTGGCTGCAACATCGGTGGCTTTGGGAACCGTCCTCGCACTCGGGCTGGCGCTCTGCCGGCTCTCCGGCATTGCCCCTCTCGACTGGTTCGCCCGCGCTTATATTTTCATCTTCCGCGGCACGCCGCTGCTCGTGCAGATCTTCCTGATCTATTACGGCCTCAGCCAGTTCCGCGGCGTACGCCGCAGCATGTTCTGGTTTATCCTGCGCGATCCCTACTGGTGCGCGATCATCGCGCTGATGCTATGCACCGCCGCCTATTCCGCCGAAATCATCCGCGGCGGCCTGCTGTCCGTACCGCATGGCCAGGTGGAAGCCGGCCGCGCCTGCGGAATGTCACGTTTTCTGGTGTTCCGCCGCATCGTCATGCCGCTGGCAATCCGCCAGTCGCTGCCGGCCTATTCCAACGAGATCATCTCCATGGTCAAGGCGACCTCGCTCGCCTCGATCATCACCATCATGGAAGTGACGGGCGTTGCCGCGAAGCTGATTTCCGAAACCTACCGGGCGATCGAAGTCTTTATCGTTGCAGGCGCGATCTATCTCGCCATCAATTTCCTGCTCACCCGCATCGTCGTCCTGACAGAATATCGCCTGAGCCCGCATTTGCGACAAGCGCCCAGCCTTCAGCCCGTTGCGGCAGGAGAAATGAAATGACCGCAATGACACCCAATACTACACCTGCGATCGAGGTCCGCGGACTGCGCAAGAGCTTCGGCCCGGTCGAAGTGCTGAAAGGCATAGACCTGACGGCGCATGAGGGCGAAGTCATCTCCATTCTCGGTTCGTCCGGTTCCGGCAAATCGACCATGCTTCGCTGCATCAACATGCTGGAAACACCCGATGCCGGCGATATCAGCGTGGCTGGCGAAAAAATATCTCTCAAGCGCGATGCAAGGGGTCACGGGCATATTGTCGACCGTCGGCAGGTCGAACGCATCCGCTCCGAACTCGGCATGGTGTTCCAGAGCTTCAATCTCTGGTCCCACAAGACGGTGATCGAGAACATCATCGAGGCGCCGATCCATGTGCAGAAACGGCCGAAGGCCGATGTGATCGCCGAAGCCGAAGCGCTGCTCGAAAAGGTCGGCATTGCCGACAAGCGCAATCATTATCCCTCGCATCTTTCCGGCGGCCAGCAGCAGCGTGCGGCAATTGCACGAGCGCTCGCCATGCGCCCCAAGGTCATGCTGTTCGACGAGCCGACATCGGCGCTCGACCCGGAACTGGTCGGCGAGGTCCTGCGTGTCATGCGCTCGCTTGCCGACGAGGGCCGCACGATGCTGGTCGTCACCCACGAAATGGGCTTTGCCCGCGACGTATCCAGCCGGGTGATCTTCCTCCATCAGGGCGCAATCGAGGAACAGGGTAGCCCGGAGGAGATGTTCACCCACGCGCAGTCGGAGCGTTTTCGCAAATTCATCAACGCCTGAGACCAATGAATACCCAACAAGGAGACGGGTAACGACAATGACAATCATCAAGACACTGGCTGCCGGCATGTTCGCAGCGATGACGCTTGCGACCGGCGCTTTCGCGCAGGAAAAGACGGAAATCACCATCGCCACCGAAGGTGCATTTCCTCCCTATAACCTCACCCGCCCGGATGGCACGCTGGACGGGTACGATGTCGAGCTGGCGCACTATCTGTGTGATCACATGAAGATCAAGTGCACCATCGTTGCCCAGGCTTTCGACGGCATGATCCCCGCGCTTAACGCCGGCAAGTTCGACGCCATCATGGCCGGCATGTCCGCCACCGAAAAGCGTAAGGAAGTCATCGATTTCTCGATGTCCTACGGCAGCACCGGCCAGGCTTTCGCCGTGCTGAAGGACAGCGACCTTTCCAGCATGCCGCTGAAGGACGCGCTTTATTCGCTCTCCAGCAATCAGGAAGGCGCACGCAAGGCCGTCGAAGAGCTGAAGCCGCTTTTGAAGGGCAAGATCATCGGCGTGCAGACCGCCTCGATCGCGTCGCGCTTCATCGACGAATATCTCAAGGACACCGTCGAAAAGCGCGAATACAAGACCACCGAACAGCATGACCTCGACCTGATCGCCGGCCGCGTCGACGTGATCATGGCGTCGATGGGCTATCTGAAGACCGCCGTCGAAAAGCCGACCAACAGCGATATCGAAATCGTCGGCCCGCGCTTCCAGGGTGGCTTCCTCGGCGCCGGCAGCTCCGTCGGCCTGCGCAAGAGCGATACGGCCCTGAAGGCTAAGTTCGACGAGGCGATCACCGCCGCCAAGGCTGACGGCACGCTGAAGACCTTGTCGATGAAATGGTTCGGCTTCGATCTGACCCCGCAATAATTCTGCGATCGAGGGGCAGGCGCCGCTGAAAGCGCGGCGCCTGCCCCTCACGAAAGATTTTTTACCGACATTAAAGACGGTAATCACACTACGAATGATCGCCTGCGGCGCATTCCGGAATTTATCGATCGCCTTGAATATCTTCCATTTTCTGGACCCCGCGCCACGTTGCGCCAGGAGCAAGAGAGATAGGCGCGTCAATAGCCGCAGCCTCGACGCAGACAAAATGCCGCCAGGCATCATCGGGCAGATCGGCGATGGTGGCGCAACGTTCCGGGCCAGGATTCCATACCACGGTATCGGGCATGCCCTGCGTAGAAATCCGTAACTGACGAGCGCCCTCTTCGAGGGTGAGTGCCCCCGTGGTGTTGTAATAAATGCGGTCGAGCGGGCGGTCGATCAGCAACCGCGCGCTCGTCTCAGTATCGATGACATTTTCCTTTAGCTTGTCCAGATAGCGGACATTCTGCAAGCCCGCGATGGCTACGTTCGCGATCTCTGTCACCCGGAAGTAAGTGTGGATCGCTGCGGTAAAGGAGAAAACCTCAGCCCCTGTATTCGATACCGAAAAAACGATCTCCAGGCTGTGGTCCGCAACTGTCACTTGAAGTTCAGCTTGGAAAGCGTGCGGCCACAGCGCGCGAGTCTCGTCTGTGTCGCGAAGCTGTAACCGCGCAATCTCGGCGCCATCTGCACCGCCCGGAACCGGCGTCCAGATCTGGTTGCGGAAGAAACCGTGCAGCGGCAGATCGCCGAGGGTGGAGAATTGCGGAAAGCAGATTGGCGCGCCGCCACGCACCGCGCTACCCGGAGAAAAATCGGCCAGCTCCGACAGATAGATGTTCTCCGTACCTTTCGCAGACTGCCAGGAAGCCAGTTGAGCGCCATGATGCAGAACGGCGGCCGCCGCGCCTCCCGGTGTCGTCAGGTACGATTTCGAGGGAGCTGGTTGAAATGAATTCATGATGTCTTTCTCTTCCCATGGAGCCGCGCCAGGCGACGTTGTCATTTTTGTACAGCAGACACATGGAGTTGAGTATGCGGCAAAGCTACCACGTACGGTCAGCGGAGCTTGGCTGCACGATCCTGCTTCAAGCCCGCCAGCGCCATTTGTGGAAAGCCCGTTTTAAGATTATCTGCCGGAGAACATGCATTCTCCCAAAGGCATCTCGATGAAGTCGGCTCGGTTCGGACCAAAATCCTGAATATCTCCTCATGGCCTGCACATAATCTGCAAATGCCATGGGCATTCTGCCGACATGAAAAAGCACCTCATTCCCGATCGCTCCACCCTTCCCCGCTTGCCCTATCGCCTCCTCGCCGAGGACTGGTGGCTTGGAGAAGATTTTCGCCGTGAAGGCCCAGATCCATCTGTCGGCCGCGGTGAGGAAATTCATCTCCATTGGCATGAGCGCGGAATTCAACCATGCAACTGACCCATCCCCAATTCATCATTACGAACGCCTTCTCAAACGGCAAGAGGCGTGTAGCCGTTCTTGCCGCGACGGTCGCACTTGCGGATTTTCTCTCTTTCAGACAAGCATTTGGCCTGAATCTTTTTCTTTTGCCGATCTTACTTACTTGCGCCATTCTGATTTCGGCACGCAAACCGACGCATCCAGTTACCGCCGCTGTCTATCTCTGCCTCTCCGCCATCGCATCAGCACCATTGCTGGAAGCACCGACGGCGAGCGGGTTCATTATCTCGATGGCAGCAGTGATCCTTATCGCCCTCAAAGCCGCAAAACTTCTGCCGAAAAGACCGGGCGCAATCCCTCTCGTTCTTCTGCGTTTCATGCCATCGATGTTGACCGGATTGCCGAAAACCTACCGACGATATTCACGTTCTCTATCCGGTCGAACGATCTTTGGTGCAGCGCTGAAATCGCTTACCGGCTGGATGCTGCCACTCGGTATGGGGCTGGTTTTCCTGCTTCTGTTCAGCGCCGCCAATCCGTTGATCGAGATGGGCCTTCACAATATCGATCTGCGGTTCATGTTGAACCTGCTCGATATCAGCCGGCTGGCGTTCTGGCTGGCTGCGGCAAGCTTGATCTGGGCTATGATACGCCCACGATTGACACCAAAACGCAGGCGATCGTCGATAGATCCCGTGGGGGATAGCCCAATAACCGGCCTCCTCGATCACAGGGCACTTGTCCGCTCCCTGGCGATATTCAATCTGCTCTTTGCCATGCAAACCGCGCTCGACCTCATCTACCTTTGGGGCGGTGCAGAATTGCCGGCAGGAATGAGCCATGCCGAATATGCACATCAAGGCGCCTATCCATTGGCGGCAACCGCATTGCTGGCCGCAGCATTCGTGCTCATTGCCATGCGCCGGGGCGGGCCAGGGGACGCGAGCCGATTAATTCGCGCTCTCGTCATTGCATGGATCATCCAGAACGTCCTTCTCTGCCTGTCATCCATTCTAAGGCTCGATCTTTACGTGGAAGCCTATTCGCTGACGCATCTGCGGCTTGCTGCGGGTGTGTGGATGGGACTGGTTGCAACCGGCCTGATGTTCATCCTCTTGCGGATAGCATTGCGACGTTCCAACGAATGGCTGATTTCGATGAACCTCTTAACTTTGGCAACAGTTCTATACTTTGGGGCATTCCTCGACTCTTCAGCGTTTATCGCGCGGTTCAATGTCGAGAACAGTCTGGAATTTTCCCAACATGGAACGCCACTGGATATCCACTATCTTGCCTCGCTTGGCCCCTCAGCCATTCCGGCGCTTGATCTTTACCTATCCGCCGCGCCCGAAGATGGCGACAAAAGACGTCTGGCAAGCTTTGCGAAACAGCACCTTGCTTTCCCGATCACATCGCGGCCCCAGGCGTGGCGCAGCTGGAGCTACCGGCAAGAGAGGATGAAAAACTATTTGCTGACAAGGCTTTGATTGGGCCATGAAACGACGATATCACCGACATGGTCGAATATCTCGGGAGACATCATGCCACTCCGCATCCTTGTTGTTGATGACGAGCCGAACATCCGCGACGTCATCTGCTTTGCGCTGGAACGTGCCGGCATGATGACCGAAACGGCACGGAACGGATCTCAGGCCATGATGGCGTTTCGTTCCGGCAGGGTTGACCTCATCATTCTCGACATCGGCATGCCGGATATGGACGGGCTGGATCTCTGCCGTCAGATCCGAAAGACTTCTTCGATCCCGATCCTTTTTCTCTCTGCAAGGGATGAAGAGATCGATCGGGTTTTGGGATTGGAAATCGGCGGAGATGACTATGTTACAAAACCTTTCAGCCCACGCGAATTGGTTGCGCGGGTCAAAACCATCCTCAAGCGCAGCGGTGTTTCGGGCATAACCGAAAAAAATGAGCAGGGTGTGGTCGCTGGTGGTCTGCGGCTGGAACGAGCTAGCCGCACTGTAAACGTCAATGGCACTCCCATGACGCCCACCGCTCTCGAATTTTCGATCCTCGAAACCCTGATGACGCGCCCGGACATGGTTTTCAGTCGCGAGCAATTGATGCAGGCCGCCTACGGACCCGGAACGTATGTCTCCGACCGTACGATCGACAGTCATATCCGCAATATAAGGGCGAAGCTGGCAGCGACCGGCGCCGATAACATCATCACAACGGTCCATGGCGTCGGCTTCAAGCTGCGCGCGAACAATGAGCGAGGCAGCTGAAATGCCGGCTCCGCAGGTCAAATCGAAATGGCGGCCACCGATCGCGCTCATCGTCTATTCGGTGCTTCTATCGATCATGATGTTGCCAATCATCAGCATCATCTGGTTTCGAGCAACAGACAGCGCTTCCTTGACGACGTCGACGGAGGCCGCCGTACTTCTTGTTGTGTTTCTCGTAACCCTAGCGGTTGCCTATGTTCTCAATCGAAACATTGCCGGCCCTATCAATGCGCTGATTGTGCGATCGAACGAGATTGCCCAAGGCGGGAGAGCCGCGATCCGGCCGCTTGAAAGCTACGGCACGCGCGAAGTCGCAACCTTGTCCCAGAGCTTTCTGGATCTCGCCGGCAAACTTGTCGATCGCAGCGAATATGTGCGTTCCTTTGCTGCACATGTGTCGCATGAACTAAAATCGCCCCTGACCTCGATCCGCGGGGCGGCAGAGTTGATGCTCGACGATGGTGACGATCAGGTTATGACCAAGGCCGAACGCCTGCATTTTCTCGAAAATATCATCGACGATTCGAAGCGGCTTGACCTGTTGCTGGAGAGACTTCGCGAACTCGCTCAAGCAGAAACAGCGCTCCCCGTCGACAAAATCTGTGCCGACGAGATCCAAAGCATGCTTCAGGTCCGCTTTCCCGATTATGTGATTGCTGTATCAGGACAATCGGCGGCTCGCTTCGCGCTTCCGATTGAGGCGGCCAATGTGGTCTTCGCAAACCTCGCGGAAAATGCTTTCCAGAATGGTGCAACGCGCCTCGATCTTAGGGTGGAAGCCAACCGGCTTTCCACCAAGATCTTCGTAGCGGACGATGGGAGCGGGATATCGGACGCAAACAAGGACCGTGTGTTCCAGCCATTTTTCTCGACCCGGCGACTGGATGGCGGAACAGGAATGGGGCTTGAAATCGCCCGTACGATGCTCGCCTCGCACGCAGCAACAATCACGCTGCAAAAATCATCCTGCCAGGGCACCGTTTTCCTGGTTACCGTTCCGCAATCGAGAGGCTAGATGGTTGGTCCAGGCACTTCCGGCACTTCTCCGCCAAGAATGCGGTCCGCAAACGAGATTTTGGAGATGCCATGGCGAGTGAGAAGCTCCTGGTCCTCATGCGAACGGAATTCCGCCTGCTGGGTCGGTGACGAGTAATATTTGCCGATCAGCATCGGCAGACGCACCATTTTTAGCCCTTTTTGATGCACCGCGCCCCAAAACAACGTATCGCCAATCGATTTGATGATCGATCCATCGTTGAAATAACTCGGATAATATTTCCCCAACGCTGCGGCATGCCAGAGGGTCGCCGGACCAAAAGTGCCGCGTTCACCGGACCCCGAGCCCAATCTCAGCCGCGAATGTGGTTTGGGCGGCCACTCGGATACGAATTCCGAAGCGATAAGCAAAGGCGCCTTGAACGGCTGATCCAGATGGGAGTCATCGAAACAGATCAGCCACTCGCCGCCAACGAGCGCCGCCGACGAGGCGCAGGACGCTCCAACCATCATTTCCACTGCATTGGTGGCCAGGCGATCGTCAAGATTGAGGTTCATGACATAGAACGACTTGTTGAGCGCGACGGCTGCAGCCCACGCTTCGTAGATCGAAAGTGGGCCTGAGAACACGTAGCAATCCGCATCCAGCCAATCCGGCGGCGTATCACCATTGTCGAAAATGTAGATCATGCGCACGCCAATACTCTGGCGGCGCAGATTAACATAATGGGATTTTAGAAGATCGAGCTTGTTTTGCTGCCGATGCCAGACCGCGCAATACACGGTAACCAGAGCGCCCTCAAAATCGCTCTGCGTCCTCACTCGGGTATAATGCATATCGGGGAATTCCTTCGCCGTAAGGTTCGCGCATGGAACAAGCGTCATTTATTGTTAACGAGGGATGGCATGCGTCGGGCGTTCACGTCAATTGCCATAACCACGATTTCTGGGGCCTGAACCGTGAGTCTTCAAGCCTGTTACTTGGATGAATCTCTGCGCTGCGAAACCCTTCGTCACGCATAACAAGGGCATAGAATGCAGCAGGCAGTCGGCTCCACTTCTTATTGTCGATGGGCTTCGTCTCCGGCCCATGTCCGTAGATGGTGTGATCAATGCGAATCCTGGTGACCGGTGCAGGCGGGATACTGGGGCGGCATGTGATTTCACATCTGGCCCGCCTGTGTCCTGATGCGGAAGTAATCATCAACAAGATCGACCTGACCAGCCTGGATGCCGTGCGGGCGCAGTATACGGCAGCCTCAGTCGATAAGATTATCCACCTTGCTGCTCTGGTTCCTGTCGCCTCGGTCAAGGCAGATCCTGCTCGTGCCTACGCGGTGAATGTCGGCGGCACGATCAACCTTCTTTCCGCGCTGGAGGGGCAGAAGGCTTCGTTTGTGTTTTGCTCTTCAAGCCACATTTACGCGCCATCAGCAGAGCCAATTTACGAAGAAGCGGAGAAGGTGCCGGCATCGCTTTACGGTCGCACCAAGTGGCAGGCGGAAAGCGTTGCTGCAGATATATGCGACGCCACAGGGCGGGCCTTTCTCGCAACGCGGCTTTTCTCCATTCACGACCCTGCCCAAACGGGCTCGTTCCTGCGCCCTTCTGTAGAACGTCGTCTTGCCAATGAAGATCTGACGCAGCCTTTCGAACTGCCTGGCGCAGACAGCATCCGTGATTTTCTGCCTGCTGAGAAGGCAGCCGAATACGTGGTGCGCCTTGCCCTTTCTTCAGCAACCGGTCCTGTCAATGTCGCCTCTGGCAGTGGCACGACGATACGCGATTTTGTTCAGGGATTGAGCCCGCATCCTCTCGAAATCCGAGCTACCGGCAGCGCCGATACTCTCGTTGCCAATATTTCGCGGCTTAGACAGATCCTAGGAGACCTTAATGTCTGAGACTGTTTCCATTGTCATTCCAACCTTCAATCGCGCGGGCATGCTACCTGTGGCGATAGAGAGTTCGCTGAACCAGACGCGCCCCGTCGAAGTTATCGTTGTCGACCACGGATCGACAGATAACACAGCGGAGGTGGCGTCATCCTACGGTGATCGTATCCTCTACATTCGCCGCGAACGCGACTTCGGCCCGCATTTTTGCTGGCTGGAAGGCGTGCTGCATGCCAAGGGTGACTTCGTGCACCTTCAGTATGATGACGACTGGATCGCTCCGAATTTCATCGAGGCTTGCCTTTCCGTTATCGGCGAAGACACCGGCTTCGCATTCAGCGGCGCGGATGTGGTCGATGGACCGGGGCTTCCGACCAAGCTTCGCCAGTTCGTAGAGTGGCTACCCGAAACCGGCATATTCGCTGTCGAGGCTGTCGAGAAACAGATCCTCGGCTCGCTGATTTCGCCCGGTGCAGCCGTCTATCGCCGCCAGATCCTGCTCGATGCTCTCTATCAAGGCCGGCTGCCGCTGCAGACGCACGAATATCGCGGCGTCGGCCCTGACGCCTTTGTCTCGCTACTCTCGATGCTGCGTTATCCCAAGGTCGGCTTTGTCAAAGAGCCGCTCGCCTTCTTCCGCGCTCATGAGGGATCCATCACCATCGATGCTTTTGCGTCCGGCGAGAAGACCCTGAAACTTCGCGCCGCCTATGCCGAAGTCACCCGCTATTATCTGGAAATGAAAGTGATGCGCTCGGTGCGCATCAGGGAGGCATCTTGATGTCCGCACTTCGTCCTATCCGCCTCGCCGAGGAAACCATTGCCCAGGACGAGCTTGAGGCGCTCTCCGAATGGATGCTCGCGGGCAACCGACTGACCAAGGCCGAGCAGACGCTCGCCTTCGAAGAAGAGTTCGCGACCTGGATGGGCAGCCGGCATGCGGTCTATGTGAATTCCGGCTCCTCCGCCAACCTCCTGATGATCGCCGCGCTGAAAGAAGCCGGCCGTCTGCGCAATAACAAGGCGATCGCCGCCGGCGTCAGCTGGGTCACCACCGTCTCGCCCCTGTTGCAATTGGGCTTCGACGTCCGCCTGTGCGATTGCGATCCCAATTCGCTCGGTATCGACCTCAACCACCTGGAGGATCTGTGCCGCACTGATCCCCCGTCGCTGCTGATCCTTGTGCATGTGCTCGGCCACTCCGGCGACATGGATGCGATCCGCGACATCTGCCAGCGTTATGACATCGAGCTTTTAGAAGATTCGTGCGAAGCGCTAGGCTCTACATACAAGGGCCGGAAACTCGGCTCGATCGGGACGGCAGGCAGCTTCTCGTTCTATTATGGCCACCATATTTCCACCATTGAGGGCGGCATGGTCGTCACCGACGACAGCGACCTGCACCAGCTGATGCTATCGCTGCGATCGCATGGATGGAGCCGCGACCTGCGGCCGGACCTGCGCAAATCTCTGGCTGACGAGAATGGTATCGACGAGTTCAAGAACCTCTACACCTTCTATCACGCCGGATATAACCTGCGCTCGACCGACCTTCAGGCGTTCCTCGGACGTTCGCAGCTGAAAAAACTCGACCATATCGTTGAGCGCCGGCGCATCAATTTCGAGCTCTATCGCAAGGCATTGCCGGACTTCTTTTGCCAGTCGGGCAATACGGAAGTTCTTTCTTCCTTCGCCTATGGGACGTTCATTGAAAACCGGCTTGAAACCTACAAGCACATCAATGCGCTCGATATCGAATGCCGTCCGTTGATCTGCGGCAACATCGCGCGCCATCCCTTCTGGCTCAGGGACCATTCGCAGCCCGCGCTACCGAACGCAGACAAGGTGCACGATTACGGTATCTACCTGCCGAACCATCATAACCTGAACGAGGCGGATATTGCGCGTGTGGCTGAAGCCTTCGCAGCAGTCGCTCGTCCCTGCTAAGGAATGACTACCATGACCAACAAGGCTGTGAAACGCGCACTGATTACTGGCGTCACCGGGCAGGACGGTTCCTATCTGGCTGAACTCCTGCTCGAGAAAGGTTATGATGTTCACGCCATCAAGCGCCGTTCATCGAGCTTCAATTCCGGGCGCATCGACCATCTTTACGAAGACCCGCACGAAACCGAACGCCATTTTACCCTGCATTACGGCGACATGACCGACTCCACCAACCTGATCCGCATCATTCAGGAAGTGCAGCCGGATGAGATTTATAACCTTGCCGCACAGAGCCACGTGCATGTGAGCTTCGAAACGCCGGAATACACCGCAAACGCGGACGGCATGGGCACATTGCGCATCCTCGAAGCGATCCGCATTCTGGGCATGGAAAAGAAGACTCGCTTCTATCAGGCCTCGACATCCGAACTTTACGGCAAGGTGGTCGAGACACCCCAGAAGGAAACCACCCCGTTTTATCCGCGTTCGCCTTACGGCGTCGCCAAGCTCTACGCCTTCTGGATCACGGTCAATTACCGTGAATCCTATGGCATGCATGCCTCCAATGGCATCCTTTTCAATCATGAAAGCCCGCGTCGCGGCGAAACTTTCGTGACCCGCAAGATCACCCGCGCCGTGGCCGCCATCGCTGCTGGCGATCAGGATCGGTTGTATCTCGGCAATCTCGACGCCAAGCGCGACTGGGGCCACGCCCGTGACTATGTCGAAGGCATGTGGCGGATTCTCCAGCAGGATGAACCAGACGACTACGTCCTGGCCACCGGCCGCACCGTCAGCGTGCGTGATTTTGTCAGTACGGCCTTCAAGGTTGCCGGCATCGATATCGAATGGAAGGGCGAAGGTGTCGATGAACGCGGCTTCGAGCGTTGCACGGATCGCTGCCTCATCGAGGTCGATCCGCGTTACTTCCGCCCGACGGAAGTCGATCTCTTGCTGGGGGATCCTGCCAAGGCTAAGGAAAAGCTCGGCTGGACAGCAACCACCACGCTGGAAGAAATGATTACCGAGATGGTCCAGTCCGATATTCGCGAACATGGGAATTCGGTGCATCAAAGGGACAAGGACTGACAGATGAAGCCGCTGTTCGAGCTTGAGGGAAAACGGGTCTGGGTGGCTGGCCATCGCGGTATGGTCGGCTCGGCGCTCGTGCGGCTTCTCTCAAGGGAAAACTGCGAGGTACTGACCGTGCCGCGCAGCGAAGTAGACCTGCGGGATCAGGCTGCGACGCGGCGCTGGCTTGTGGACACACAGCCGGATGCCGTCATCATGGCGGCAGCCCGTGTTGGCGGCATTGCGGCCAACAGCGCGTCGCCAGTCTCCTTTCTCTACGACAATCTGATGATCGAGGCGAATGTCATCGAGGGTTCGGCGCGCGCCGGGGTGGAGAAGCTTCTTCTTCTCGGCTCGACCTGCATCTATCCGCGTGACGCGGAACAGCCGATCCGCGAGGAATCGCTGCTGACAGGTCCATTGGAAAAGACCAACGAATGGTATGCCATTGCCAAGATTGCCGGCATCAAGCTTTGCCAGGCCTATCGGCAGGAGCAGGGACTGGATTTCATTTCGGCACAACCCACCAACCTTTACGGTCCCGGCGACAATTACGACCTGGAAACAAGTCATGTTCTGCCGGCGCTGATCCGCAAGGCACATGAGGCCAAACTGAACAATGCAGACAGTCTGACGATCTGGGGCAGCGGTAAGCCGCTTCGGGAGTTTCTTCACGTCGACGATCTGGCAGAGGCAGTCGTCTTCCTGTTGCGTAACTATTCCGACGCTTTGCCGGTCAATATCGGCTCGGGCGAAGAGCTTTCGATCGCCGATGTCGCCCATCTTGTCTGTGAAACCGTAGGCTTCGAGGGACCGCTCTCCTTTGATCGTTCGCGACCGGACGGTACGCCGCGCAAGCTTGCCGATCTCACTCGCCTGCATGGCCTCGGCTGGGACAATGCCCGGCCGCTGAGAGTGGGCTTGAAGCAGACCTACGAGAGTTTTCTGGCCAGCCAGTAGGCAGGTGGGGAGCCGTTCAAAGTCCGGAGCGGAAGACGCTCAGGCCTTTCGACGCATCATCAGCATCAGGAATGGCGCGCCGATGAGTGCTGAAACGAGCCCCGCCGGGATCTGGTAGGGCGACACGATCGTCCGGCCGACGAAATCGGCGGCCACCATCAATCCGCCGCCAATCAGGGATGCGCCGATCATTTGCGGCATGGCACGCGTCAGGCCGGCCTCCCGCGCCAGATGCGGTCCCATCAGCCCGACAAAGGACAGAGGGCCGATTGTCAGCGTTGCAGTTGCAGTCAGCAATCCGGCAAGCCCGAACAGTGCCAGTCTGGCGCGCGCCAGAGGTACACCGACCGCAGCGGATGGCGCGGGTCCGAGCGGCAGGATATCAAGCCATCGCCGTGCGGCAAATGCAGTTGCGATGAGGATAACTGCAATCACTGTCTCTGCTGCGGCACTCATGCCGTCGACCAGATAGGTGGAACCGCTCATCCAGCGCATCAAAAGCACAGCGCGCGGATCCCCCGTCGAACTCAGCACGCCGACAACGGCATCGACCATTGCACTGAGCGCGATACCGGCAAGCAATACCCGCTCGGGTGCGAAGGATGATCGACGGGAACCAAGCAATATCATCGAAAGCACGATGATTGCCCCTATCACCGCAAACAGGAACTGGCCGGAAAACCCCGGCGCGATCGAAAAAAGTGCGATCGCGACACCGAATGTCGACCCGGCGCTGATCCCGAGAACTTCGGGGCTTGCCATCTCGTTTCCGGTCAGCCGTTGGAGGATCGCGCCCGCGACGGCGAGCATCGCCCCGGATGCCAGGACAGCGAATATCTTCGGTATTCGGATGGACAGAATATCGAGAGAATATTCACCGAAAACAAGCGTCCAGCTTCCATCGACACCTCGCCCGACAAACATGCTGAGCAGCAACAGAAGAACGAGGATTGAAAAAGCGATGATGATCGGGATTTTTGTATCCCATCGGCGCGACCGTTTTTGTATCGCGGCCTGTTGAATTCGGTGGCGGATCTTCAGTCGCGGCAAAAGCGCCAGAAGTAAAGGCGAGCCGAAGATCGCCGTGACCGCTCCGGTCGGCAGGAAATCGCCAAGCTCGCCTGCGACAAGCTGCAGGACGGAATCGGCAAAGAAGAGCAGCCCGGCGCCGACCAGCGGAGACCATAAGATCAATTGCGCCGGCCGCCGCGCACCGGCAAGCCGGGTAATCGTCGGCGCCACCAGTCCGATAAAGCCGATCACACCCACAGCGCTGGTGACGAAGGCTGCAAGCGCAACGGCGCAGACAATGACGATGGCACGAAGACGGATCAACTTCACCCCGAGCGCCGAGGAACTGCTCTCCCCCAGATCAAGCAGGGAGAGCGGCCGGATGAGCACCGCGCAGATGATGGAAACGACGGCAAGTTTCCAGATCAGCGACACGGGAATGACCCAGCTTTGCTGTGCGAGCGAGCCCGCGCCCCAGATGAACAGGCTCGCCAGGTATTTCTGGTTCAGATAGGTCAGGATGGCCGCAAGGCCGCCGCACCAGAGGCTCAGCACCAGGCCGGAGAGCACGAGCGAATAGGGTGAGAACCCTCGGCGCGCACCGAGGCTGACGACGATTGCGGCTGCGACACCACTGCCGACTAGAGCAACGAGATCACGGCCGGCTCCCAAAAGACCGGGCAGGAAAAGCGATGTGATGACCAAGGCGAGGTTTGCTCCTGCCGAAACGCCGAGCGTCGTCGGATCGGCCAGCGGATTGCGCAGGACCTGCTGGAAAAGCGCGCCCGACAAGGCAAGGGCAGCACCGGCAAGCAGCGCCGTCGCGAGCCGCGGGAGCGTTGAATAATAGAGCACCATCCGCTCGATATCGTATGCGGACATCGTTGGCGCGGACAAGGCGGGGGCGGCAAGAAACCAGGATGCCACTCCGCCGGCGCAAAACAGCAATAACGTCACGAGGGCCGGCCCGAGAATGTCGCGACGGGATGCAGTCATGAATCTTTTTCCAAAAGCTCAGTCAACAGACCGGCGAAGCGCACGGCCTCGTTCACCATGCCGAACATCAGGGCCGGTGGAAGAACGGAAAAATGTCCTGGCTGGGAAAATGGAAGGCGTTGCCAGAGCGGACTATCGGCGAGCCTCGGCAATACATCCGGCGGGATGGGATCGAAGGCGATCAGGCGCGCATCCGGATCCTTGATCGCCGACAATTCCTCGATGCCGATCGTCTCAAATCCCCAGTAATTCGACTGTTTTTCCCAGGCGTTGCGCACGCCGATACGCTCCAGCGCATTGTGAAACAGGCCCGGCGCCGAATAGATCCGGGCGTGGCGGGCGTCCATGAAATTGACCAGCGCCACCGGCGGCAATTTCCTGCCGGAAAGTCTATTCCTGCAGGATTCGAAAAAGGCGTCGGAATGCGCCAGAAACCGCTCCGCCTCGTTCTGCCGTCCGATTTCCGCCGCAAGCCTGCGTGTCGCGGCAATGGCCGCCGGCAGGATAGGACCGGCGCCTGGCGTAAAAACTTCCAATCGAACGACCTTTGCGAAGGGCTGGAGCCTGGACAAAAGTTCATTGAGATAAGGTGTCGTCAGGATGATATCGGGCTTCAACTGCACGAGGATTTCGAAATTGATCTCGTTGGCGCTGCCGATATCGATCACGGAGGATGGCAGAACTGGCTCGACGACCCATCGGCCCCAATCGGCGAGATCCGAAATTCCGACAGGCGGCAGACCAAGCGACAGAAGCGTGGATGATAGCCCATAATCAAGGCTGACAATTCGCAATCCGGCCATTTCGGCAAATACCGGCTTCGGCATCATTGCTGCTGCCGCCGCCGCGCATTGCAGGAAAGATCGCCGCAAGACCGTCATCTTGTCATGGCCTCAGCGGGCATAGGCAAGGGGATGCGACAGGCTGGATGCGGCAATCACATCCATGTCGATTCCGTAAATGCTGCGTAAAGTCTCTGGCACAAGTATGCCATCCGGCGTTCCACTGGCGACCACGCGTCCGCCCTTCAGCGCATGGATCCGATCGCAGAAGCGTGCGGCCATGTTGATATCGTGAAGCACGATGACGATGCTTCGACCACCCTCATGCGCAAGCCGCCGCACCAACGACAGGACTTCGATCTGATGGGCGATATCGAGTGCAGCAGTCGGCTCGTCGAGCAACAGGCAGTTTGCGTCCTGTGCGATCAGCATGGCGATCCATGCCCGCTGGCGCTCCCCGCCGGACAGCGTGCCCACCATTCGGTCGGCAAATCTTTCGATATGCGTCGCCTCGATCGCAGCCTCGACCTTCTGCCGGTCGAGATCGGAAAACCGGCCAAGTGCACCATGCCAGGGATAACGCCCGCAGGCGACAAGCTCGCGGATCGTCATGTCGGATCCGGTGCTCAGATCTTGCGGCAAATAGGCGACGGACCGTGCGAAATCGCGGCCGTCATACTGCTTGAGATCGCGGCCAGCATAAGCGACGGATCCCGCGGTTGGCGTCAGCTGTCGTGCAAGTATTTTCAAAAGGCTTGATTTGCCCGAGCCATTATGGCCGACCAAAGCCACCACTTCTCCTGCCGGAAAATCGAGGCCGACATCCGACAGGATCGCATTGCCATCGATCGAAAGACCGAGGTCCTGCACGGTAAAGGCTTTCGTCATATCGAGCGTTTCCTGCGCGAGCGGAACCAAGGTCATGCCGCCCGCCCGTATGTCTAGGATGACATCGGAAGGACGGCTGCCAGTTTTACCACTTGTACTTGAGCGAACCCAAGACCGTGCGGCCTCGGCCGGTATAGCAATAACCGTCCGTGCAAACCTGTTCGCGTCGATCCGCAAGATTGGTGGCACTGACAGCAAGCGATAGTCCCTTGAGGTCGGGAGCGGTGGCGCCGAAGTCATAGGACAGTGCGGCGTCGAGATAGGCAACGCCGGCATTCTTGCCGGTATTCGCGTCGCTGGTGAAGGATTCGCTCATCGCACGTACACCACCACCGATGCTAAGACCGCTCAATGCAGTGTCTTCCGGCACGGCATAGTTCACCCACAGAGATGCGACGTGACGCGGCACCGTCGAAGGCGTGTTGCCGATCAGGGTTGGGTCGAAGTTTTCCGTGATTTCGGCGTGAGCATAGGTATAGGCAGCGATCAGGCTGATGCCGTTATCGAACTCGGTACGTCCTTCGATTTCAAAGCCGGTATAGGTGTTTTCGCCGGAATTGTGCGAGAACAGGTAGCTCGGGACATCGTACTGAGGCTTGCCCGTTTCCACCAGCCTGTATACGGCACCACTCAACGAATAGTTCTCGCCCTGCGGCTGGTATTTCAAGCCAACTTCGATCTGGCGGCCCTTGGTTGGTTCGAGAACCGAACCATCGGCTGCAAGCGCTGTGGATGGAATGAATGATGTTCCATAGCTGATATAGGGCGCAAGACCGTTGTCAAACAGGTAAAGCAGTCCCACTTGGCCGGAGAGGACACCGTCATCCTTCTCGCTGGTGGAGCCGCCCTCTACAGCGGTCTTCTGGTGCGCCCAGTCATAGCGAAGACCCGCCACAGCGCGCCATTTGCCGAATTCAATCTGGTCCTGGGCATAGATGCCTGTCTGGCTGAGGCTGCTGTCGGTGAAGTCGGTGAGCGCGGGGATTGCCACCGTGGAGCCGGGAGTACCTGGCGCAACCTCATCATCGCCCATAGCGAATTCCGACATGACCCGGGTGTAGTCAAGCCCCATGAGCAGCGTATGCGAAAGGCTGCCGGTGTCAAACTGGCTCTCGAGCTGATTGTCGATCTGATAGGCGCGCATGTCCTCCGTCACCGCAGTCGTTGGCCAATTGCCAGCGGCATTAAGGTATACGCGGTTCAGGTAATGCGCCTTGAGATCGACATCGCCGATACGCGCATTCTGGCGGAAGGTCAGGCCGTTATCGAACTTGTGCTCAAGCTGATAGCCGAGCTGGTACTGCTCCACCTTCTGGCTGTTGAAGTCAGGGTCGGTATAGAGGAAGACGTCCTTGCCCTGAAGGTAGCTCCACGCGCTCGCGCCTGTTTCACCCTTCTGCGCCAGACCGTAGACCGTGAGGGTCGTGTCGTCGCTTGGCTTCCAGGTAAACGATGGCTGGAGGAGGTAGCGATCATCGGGGATGTCGTAGCTTCCCTCTCCCTCTCGGGCAAGGCCGACCAAGCGGTAGAACAGCTCGTCACTCTCGCCAACTGGACCTCCGAAATCGAAGGCAGCCTGCTTGCGGCCAACGGTGCCGTATTGCAATTCGACTTCGTGGTGAGCCTCTTCCTGCGGCATCTTGGAGATACGGTTGACGATACCCGCGGCGCTCGCCGCACCATACATCACCGAGACTGGCCCCTTGAGGATCTCGATGCGATCCAGCGTATAGACTTCAGTAGCAAACGAGCCGTAGTTCATGATCGGCTGGCGTAGACTGTCGCGAAAGTCACCGGTGGTCGTGGTTTCGATACCGCGGATGTAGATCTGGTCAAAACGAGGATCGTAACCGAAAGCGCCGGTGGTGACGCCCGAGCTGTAGCGGGCTGCCTGGATCATGTCGGTGACGGCACGCTGCTCCATTTCCTCGTGTGTCACCACCGAAATGGCGCGTGGCGTTTCTACCAAAGGCGTGTCCGTCTTGGTGGCTGAAACGGTGCGCCTGGGCACCACCGTGTCGTTGTCTTCGCCGATTGTCGTTGCTCCGCTTTGGAGAACGATCGGAGCAAGCTGAGTTGCCTCACCAGCTGCGTCCTGCGCAATAGCCGTGGCCGGTACGAAAGCTACGGTCATGGCACCAACCAGTATAGTGGAACCAAGAAGACGATGGCGCGCGTGGAACCGGTGAAGAGAGAACGTCATTGCCCGATCCTTTTGACAAGGGACAAACTGAATTGAATGATCCGAAAAGATCGTGGATGTGAGACGCGCGAAAGCGAGTTTCTCTCGACGAAGTCAACTCACGGGGTCAGCTATAAAAGCTCGATTTCGAGTGATCAATAAAATATGATGCATATAGTCATCTTTTTCTCAGGCGGCGTAAATTTGTCACGCCTCAGTCGAGGCACATATGCCAGAGGCCTTTGATATTAAAGATCACTTTCTGACTGCGAATGCGATGTTGACGGCCCGGTTTACAGCAGGTCCAAGCACCGACATGTGCGTCTCACCAGGGAAAATTTCAAATTCGGTGCGAATACTGTCTGCAGTGCCGTTCAGACGAACAGCCATTTCCCTGGCAAGCGATATAGTCCTCTCCGTTTTCCGCTTTTCGAGGCGTGCCTCGGCATCCTCGTTCCGATACTGAAACGGCGCCAGTTCATCGCCTTCGTACTCCCCGGCAGATAGATGCAGGAATGGTGCGTTACCGGGTGCATCCTGTCGCCGCGCCTCATTATTGAGGATTTCGCTTCCTTCCCAATAAATGGTCGGGCTGGCGGCAATCCAATTTTTGAACAGACCCGGTCGCTCGAACAGCGAAAAAAGCGTGAAGAGGCCGCCGAACGAATGGCCGAAAAGCGATCGGCGCGCAGGATCGAGCCGCACCATGTCCGCGATTTTCGGCAGCAGTTCGTGTTCGATGAAATCGAGCAATTCTCCCGTGCCGCCGATCAGAACCGGAGGACCACCTTCGAAATAAGGCGGATAGGATTTGACCGGCGGAGGTCCGAGATCCCAGGCTCGGCGCATCGCATTATAGGGCTCGTCCGAAGGATAACCGATGGCTGCAACGACGCCCCAACCGACATTCGTTCCCGTGGAATAGGGGGCCTGAGTAACAAGGCTCGCTACCGCGAAGGGAAAGGTGGCATTGCCGTCGGTCGTCACCAGAAGCGGCCATCCCTCCGCAGGCGGCTCGCCGGTCGGAATTGAAAGGAAGATCCGATAGGGTTCACCACCCTTTGCGGGCATCAGATCGAAAAAACATGTCCCGGGCATCGCATAGACTTGTGTCCCCTCGGTCATGCTCTCTCCCATCAGTCAATCGTGCATCACGTAAGTGATCGCTAGGGGATCGATCGAATGGCTGCAAGCCACCCGGGATAAATCTTGACAAGAAATCACAGGTATTGAGCGGTCATTTCAATCGCCAAGGCGGATGGGCAGGATGACTACGGATGCCCCTCAGCACCCGATCAGTGCCCGCAATCTCCCCATGGTGCGACATACAGCCTCGCAATGGCATTTGCCAAAGCCGGACAGTGGCACTTCGGCTACGCTGAAAATTATCGGAACGTCGTTCTATAATATAGAACATATGAGAAATTTCTAACGTCCAACCATTTCGCATGTTCCGATATCGCTTTTGACAAAAGGAGGTTTGTTAATGTCCAGATTGATGAAATTTTCCGGCATCATTCCACCCGTACCCACGGTCTTCAAAGATGATGGCAGCTTTGACACGGCCGGCATGGCACTGGTCATTGACCATCTCGTCAATGCAGGCGTGGACGGCATGTTCTTCCTCGGCACCGGGGGAGAGTTCTCCCAGATGTCCCATGAGGAGCGTCTGGCGCTTGCCGAATTTGTCGTCGGTTACACTGCCGGCCGCGTGCCGGTACTGATCGGCACCGGCAGCACCAATACGCGCGAGGCAGTCACGCTCAGCCGGCACGCCCAGTCGATCGGCGCCAACGGCGTCGTGGCCATCAATCCCTACTACTGGAAGGTGACGGAAGAAAACCTGTTCGGTTACTTCTCCGCAATCGCCAACGCGGTCGAACTGCCAGTGCTGCTGTATAATTTCCCGGCGCTTACCGGCCAGGATCTCCATCCTGCCTTCGTCAAGCGGCTGGTCGATGCACATCCCAATATCGTCGGCCTTAAGGATACGATCGATTCGGTGGCGCATCTGCGAGACATGGTCGATATCGTGAAGGGCGCACATCCCGAATTCAGTGTCTTCTGCGGCTATGACGATCATCTGTTGAATACGCTGCTTCTGGGCGGTGACGGCGCCATTTCTGCCAGCGCAAATTTCGCGCCGAATGTTTCGACGGGCATTTATCGCGCAGTCAAGGACGGCGATCTTGCAAGGGCCACCGCTCTCCATCGCACCATCCTGCAGCTGCCGCGCATCTACAAGGTCGATGTGCCGTTCGTCGGCGTGGTCAAGGAAGCGATGAAAGCCTGCGGGCTGCCGATCTCCTCCTATTCGCTGCCACCGGCAGCGCCGCTCAGCGAGGAGAAGATTGCGGTGGTCCGTCGCGTGCTCACCGATGCGGGCATCATCTGAGCCTGCCTTGGCGAGATCGGAACCATCGAAGGGAACCGCCTCCCGGCTGGTTACCGCGAGCCGGGCCATATGTCGCGCACCTGCAAGACAGCCGGAACTGTGCTAGACATCATTCAATTTCAGGCGAGCCGGTGGACATCGGCTTGCTCTCATCCCAGCGGGTAAGCATGCCGATCATCCAGTCCGTAGACAGAGCACTGCAGATTCTCGACCTGTTCGACGATCAGAACAGGGAGATCAAGATCACGGACATCAGTATCCGGACCGGATTGAACAAGAGCACGCTGCATGCGCTGCTTAAGACCATGCAGGCGCGCGGCTACATCGACCAGAATGAGGATAACGGGCGTTATCGCCTGGGGATGAAACTGGTCGAACGCGGCAATTTTGTCATCAGTTCGATAGACATCCGCAAGATCTGCAACAGCTTTCTTGTCAGCCTCTCCGAACAGACCGGCCAGACGGTGCATCTCGGCATCCTCGATGGAAAGCATGGCGTCTATATCGACAAGGTGGAGGGGCAGGCAGCCGTCATCACTTATTCACGGATAGGTCGGCAACTCCCGCTTCACTGTACGGCAATCGGCAAGGTGCTGGTTGCCTTTCAGGATCGGGAGACCCGAGAGCGCATCCTGACAGGATATTCCTACGAGGCGGCGACACCGCGTTCCATCGGCAGCGAAGCAGCCTTTGTCAAAGAGGTTACCAGCGTTCGTGAGCAGGGATATGCGATCGACGACCAGGAACATGTAAAAGGCGTGCGCTGCACCGCCGTGCCGATCTTCGACCACAAGGGTAAGATTGCCGCAGCCATCAGCCTCTCCACGCTCACGCCGATCGTCAACAATCGTGACTTCGAACGTTACATTGGCCTGTTGAATTCCGTCAGTAGCGAAATTTCTGCTCTGATCGGGCACCGTTCCTAACGCGAGCCGGCCTGCTTGGCTTGCCACGGTATGGACGGGTGATCCAGGCAACTGCATTTCACTGCCACCGGAAATTTGAGGCTGGGCGTCGAGACATCGACCAATCATTACTGTGGGCAAGTCATCCAACTGTCACATGGCGGGACTAGGAGGGGGCGTCGTTTTTTCACATGTCCGTGAGGGGAATATGCGCAAACTCTTTTCCGCCTTGGTCGCTACGACCATTCTCGCCGGCGCCGCTCAGGCTGCCGAAGTCTACCCGCTCGATCGCGCGACGATCCTGACTGGTTCGCCGTTCGATTTCAAAGTCGAGTTCGATAAAGTCGTAAAGCCGGAAGACGTCAAGATCACCGTCAACGGCCAGGATTACAAGGCAGCTCTCAGCAAGGAAGCTGAGTTCGTTGCCGAAGAGAAGAACAAGGACAAGGTCCTCGGTTCGGCCGTCATCCTGCGCGGCGTGACACTTGCAAAAGCCGGCGACTACAAGGTTGAAGTTGCCGCCGGCAGCGAGACCAAGAGCATCACCTGGAACGTCTACGGCACGCCGGAACAGGCCAAGGCCAAGAACGTCATCTTCCTGATCGCCGACGGCCTGTCGGTTGCTCACCGCACCGCTGCTCGCATCATGTCCAAGGGCATGACCGAGGGCAAGGCCAATGGCCGCCTGAACATGGACGACGTTCCGCCGGCAGCCTTCATCGGCACCTCGGCCACCGACGCCGTCGCCACCGACAGCGCCAACACCATGTCGGCCTACATGACAGGTCACAAGACCGCCGTGAACGCCATCGGTGTTTATGCCGACCGTACTCCTTCCTCGATGGACGACCCGAAGGTCGAAAACATCGCGGAAGCGCTGCGCCGCCAGACCAAGAAGTCGATCGGCATAATCTCGACCGCCGAACTGCAGGACGCAACGCCGGCAGCCGTCGTCGCCCATACCCGCAAGCGCGGCGACAAGGCCGAAATCAACGGCATGCTGTTCGACGTCAAGCCGGACGTTCTGCTCGGCGGCGGTTCCGCCTACTTCCTGCCACAGGCAACTGCCGGCTCGAAGCGCAAGGACGACAAGGACTATATCGCCATGTTCAAGGATGCCGGTTACACGCTGGCAACCAGCAAGAGTGAACTTGCAACGGCTGCCGGCACCAATACCGGCAAGATCCTCGGCCTGTTCCACACCGGCAACATGGACACGACGCTTGACCGCGAGTTCCTGAAGAAGGGCACCGTCGGCAAATTCCCGGAACAGCCGGGCCTCGTCGAAATGACCAAGGTTGCTCTCGACAACCTGTCGAAGAACCCGGAAGGCTTCTTCCTGATGGTTGAAGCCGCAAACGTCGACAAGATGTCCCATCCGCTGGATTGGGATCGCGCTGTCGTCGACACGATCGAATTCGACAAGGCGATCGGTGTTGCGCGCGAATTCGCCGCCAAGAACCCCGACACACTGATCGTCGTTACCGGCGACCACACGCACGGCGTTTCCATCATCGGCACCGTCGATGACGAAAAGCCGGGCACCGAGATGCGCGAAAAGGTCGGCACCTATGCCGAAGCCGGCTTCCCGAACTACGAAGACAAGGACGGCGACGGCTACCCGGACAAGGTCGACGTATCGCGTCGCCTGTTCCTCAACGCCAACAACGGCCCGGACCATTACGAAACCTTCCGCCCGAAGCTTGATGCTCCGTTCGTTCCAGCCATCCAGAACGAAAAGAAGGAATATGTCGCCAACGAAGCCTATAAGGATGTGCCCGGCGCAGTTCTCGTAACCGGCATCATCCCGAAGAGCGCAGACAGCGGCGTGCACGCCGTTGACGATATCGTTCTGCAGGCAGAAGGCCCCGGCGCCGAAGGTTTCCGTGGCTATATGGAGCAGAGCGACGTCTACAAGGCTCTCGCCGAAGCTTTCGCGCTTGGCGCAAAGCAGACCAACTAAGACTTGAAAACAATGAGGGTACGCCGCCGTGGCGTGCCCTCATCGTATTTTTCCGGGTTCAGCTGTCCCTGGTTTTGCCCGGCTTGCATTGTCCGCCGTCCCGCGTGACGATGAGCGAATATTTCAGGAAGGAGAAGGGTCATGAAGCAGCTTCATCCGGCGCGTTTCAGTCGCCGCCAGGCGCTCACCATGACACTCGGCCTCATGTCCGGCCTGCCGCTGCTGGCGGCTGCGGGTCGTGCACAGGCCAATAGCGACATCACTTTCGACGAACTTTACGGCAAGGTCAGCGTCCTCGGCTTGGAATTCTCCGAAAAGGTCAAGCAGCTGAACGGCAAGGAGATCGCCATGCGCGGTTTCATGGCCCCACCGCTGAAAGCCGAAGCGCAGTTCTTCGTGCTGACCGAAATTCCAATGTCGATCTGCCCCTTCTGCTCGACCGATAGCGACTGGCCCGACAACATCGTCGTCGTCTATCTCGATGAAAAACAGACCTTCACCCAGCCCAGCCAGACGATCGAAGTGCGCGGCAAGCTGGAAATGGGCTCCTGGACGGATCCGGAAACCGGATTCGTCAGTCTTCTTCGTATTCGCCAGGCCGAATACGCCACGGTTTGAAAACATGCTGTCGCTGAAAATTGAAAATCTCGCCGTCGCGTTTCCCGGCCTGACGGCACCGGTGCTCGCCATAGATCATCTCGAAATCGCAGCAGGCAGCGGTGTTGCGCTGACGGGTGGTTCCGGCTCGGGAAAAAGCACGCTCATCAACATCATTGCCGGCCTTGAACCCACGCGTGCGGGTCACGTCTTCTGGGGTGATCAAAACTTTGCGGATCTTTCCGAAGGCAGGCGCGACCGCTGGCGCGCCGCCAATATCGGCTTGGTCATGCAGGATTTTCATCTCTTTCCCGGCCTGTCGGCGATCGACAACATTCTGCTGCCGGCGCGCCTGTCGCGCGTGGTGACGGCCGATCTTGTGAAGCGCGCCCACATGCTGTTTCAAACGGTTGGCCTCAAGCGGCCCGAACAGCATGTCGAGACCATGTCTCGTGGTGAGATGCAGCGTGTCGCGATTGCCCGCGCGCTTCTGCGCAAGCCGGGCGTCATCATCGCCGACGAGCCGACCGCCAGCCTCGATCTCGAAAGCGGTGAGGCAGTCGGTGATCTTCTTCTGTCGGTTGCCGCGGATGCCGGCTCGACCCTGATCGTCGCCAGCCACGACCCGCGCCTCATCGAACGGCTTGGTCGCCGCCTGTCGTTGAAGGGCGGCCAGATCGTCGGCGACACGCAGACCGGGGAGATGGCGGCATGATCCGGTTCATCCTTGCAGATCTGCGTCGCCTTTGGCTCGGCGGTGCCGTCGTGGTGCTTCTGGTGGCACTTGCCACCGCACTCGGCGTTGCCGTCACACTCCAGGAGCGTTCTCTTCGTCTCGGCAGCGCCCGCGCCGCAGACAAGTTCGATCTGATTGTCGGCGCCGCCGGAAGCGAAACCCAGCTTGTCCTCTCCTCCATCTTCCTGCAGGCCGCCCCTCTACCTCTGATCGATGGTTCTGTCTTGACCAAGCTTTCCGCCGATCCGCGCGTCGATTGGGCTGCCCCGGTCGGTTTTGGCGACAGTTTTGCCGGTTATCCGATCATCGGTACGACCACGAAACTCGTTGCGGGCACCACTCCCGGCTTTGCCGAAGGCAGGATGTTTGCCCTGGAAGGTGAAGCGGTTCTCGGCGCTACCGTCAATCTGCCGCTCGGCGCGGAAATCAAGCCGATGCACGGCACGGCCGAGACGGGTGGCCATACGCATGCCGGCCCGGCCTATAAAGTCACTGGAAAGCTGCGACCGACCGGCACGCCTTGGGACCGCGCCATTCTTGTGCCCATTCAGGCAGTCTGGCACGTCCATGGTCTCGGCGAAGAGCATGGGCATGAGGAAGAGCATCGCGACGGAGACGGTCACCACCACGGCCATGAAGGCAAGGAACACCACGAGGACGGCGAAACGCATGTCGAGGGCGAGACGGAGGAACACGCCACACCGGTCGCGGAGATACCCGCCGTGCAGCCTGCCAAACCAGCCTTCGCCCTCGGTGCAGCGTCCTCCGCTCATATCGAAGAGGATCATCACGGCAGCATCGATCCGGATGCGCTGATAGTCGAAACCTTTGGTCCCTCCACGCCCGGCCTGCCGGCCATTCTCGTCAAGCCGAAAACGATTGCCGATGCCTATCGGCTGCGTCAGGAATATCGAACCGGCAGCACGCTTGGCGTCTTTCCCGGCGAAGTGCTGACGAGGCTTTATGCGACGCTCGGGGATGCGAAGATGATCCTGAGCGCGGTCGCTGCCGGCTCTCAGGGGCTTGTTGCGGCAGCACTGGTTCTGGTCACAGTCATCCATGTCGGCCAGAGGCGTCGTCAGATCGGTGCGCTGCGAGCCTTTGGCGCTCCCCGCCTTTCCGTATTCACCATCGTCTGGCTGGAGCTTTTCCTGCTTGTTGCGCTCGGCATCGGCATCGGCTTCCTCATCGGCCTGGCGGCCGCCCAGATCGGCGCGCAGCTTTTCGCCGCCAAAAGCGGCGTCATCCTGCCAGTCGGATTTACGCGTGAAGATCTGCGTTTGGCGCTGGTATTCCTCGGCTTCGCCGCCATTCTGGCAGCCGTGCCGGCACTGCTTGCCTATCGCCAGTCCCCCGCAACCGCCCTGCGCGCCTGATCAGCGCGCAGGATTTCGTCTTCACAGTCGCTTGCCGGCTTCGTCGAAACGATGCGTCATCTCCGGAGCGTAGGAGAGCCATACAGTCTCCCCTGCCCCATAAACCGCGTCGCCCACAGCACGGGCAATAACGATGCCGATGCCCTCCATCGCGACATGCAGATAGGTGTCGCTGCCCAGCCGTTCCGAGAACTGCACGCTGCCGGAAAGAAGTCCGTCCTTGCGATCAACGTCCAGATGCTCGGGCCGGACACCAAGCGTATGCGCGCCGACTGCCGCAGCCAGCGGCCCGGTGAAGAAATTCATCTTCGGCGAGCCGATGAAGCCGGCGACGAACAGGGTCTCCGGCTTGTTGTAGAGATCGATCGGCGCGCCGACCTGCTCTATCAGCCCCTTGTTGAGCACGACAATCTGGTCAGCCAGCGTCATGGCCTCTACCTGGTCATGGGTCACGTAGATCATCGTCGCGCCAAGCCGCTTGTGCAGCTGCGCCAGTTCGACCCGCATCTGGGTGCGTAGGGCTGCATCGAGGTTCGACAGCGGTTCGTCGAACAGGAAGACCTTGGGCTGGCGCACGATGGCGCGGCCGATGGCGACACGCTGCCGCTGGCCACCGGATAGCTCCGCCGGCTTGCGTTTCAAAAGCGGCGTCAGTTGGAGCACATCAGCGGCGGCTTCAACCTTCGCCTTGATTTCCGCCTTAGGAACCTTGGCCATTTTCAGCGCGAAGCCAATATTTTCGGCCACATCCATATGCGGGTAAAGCGCATAGGACTGGAAGACCATGGCAATGCCGCGTTCGGTTGGGCGTTCCTCGGTCACATCGCGCGCGTCGATGAAGATCTTTCCGTCGGTCGCATCTTCCAGCCCCGCCGTGAGGCGCAGCAAGGTCGATTTTCCGCAGCCCGACGGACCGACGAAGACCGTGAAGGAACCGTCCGGAATATGCAGCGAGGCATCCGGAATGACGGTGACCGCACCGAAAACCTTCTTGATGTTTTGATATTCGACAACGGCCATCGGATCATTCCTTGGGAAGGTTCTTGTAGGTGAAATGCGAGAAGTCGGCCGGCATCGCCAGCCCACCGAGATCGTGGGCCGCCATGCCCACAAAGGCGCCTGTAAAATTACCGATGCCTACGAAGGAGCCGGTGATCTTGCTCTGCTCGCCCTCGCCGCTTTCGTCGGAAAGCACGGAATTGTCGAGAACCGGACCGATGCGGGTCCAGGCGCCATCCTTCATGTAGAAGAAGCGCAACGCCGCCCCGCGCACCTCGACCCGGAGGCGCACCGGACCGTCCGGAACGGAAATCGGATTGTCCAGTCCTAGCATCGTCATGCCGTTCGGCCATTGGCCGTTGCAGTAGAAGATCTGCAGCGAACGCCCGGCCTTTTCGTCCTGGCTGACGCAGAGATAGTGGTAGGCGAAGCGATTGTAGTAGGCGATCAGTCCGGCCATCTGCAGATGCGAGGTCGGATCGCAATCGACTTCCGTCTCCGCATCGTAATCGAAATCCGTCTGGCGTCGTGCAACAAGCGACTGTTCGAACCATGAGCCGACCGACTCGCGCCCGAACAGACGCAGATGGCCGGGGCGTTCCGTCAGGGAAAAAAGCCGTTCGGGATAAGGAGAACGCAGCCACTGGAAAGCCAGCGGCAATCCGCTGTCCGGGTTGAACTCATACCGCTCCGGTTCTGCCGGGAACGGATGCGCCGGCAGGTTCGGGGCCGGCACCTCGTCCTGCGGCACGAATTTTTCGCCATCCAGACGCAGCCAGCCATCTTCACCCCATACGCATTTTTGGATGGAGGTCTCGCGGCCAAGAACCGAGCGGTAGAGGCCGGGCAGCGGTCGACTGCACAGATGCACCATGTAGGTCCCGCCATCCGGCGTCTCGACGAAATCGCCATGCCCGCCGCGCTGCAGCGTTGCATCCGGGTGGAACCGTGAAGTGACGACATGGGTGTCGGGATGCAGTTCGTAAGGGCCGGTCAGATTGCGCGAACGCGCCATCGTCACGGCGTGGCTGTAGCCTGTGCCGCCTTCGGCAACGATCAGGTAATACCAGCCGTCACGCTTGTAGAGATGCGGCCCTTCCGAAAGACCGAGCGGCGATCCCTTGAAGATGGTGGAGATCGCCCCGACGAGCTTCTTTTCTACCGGGTCATATTCCTGCATCACGATGCCGCCGAAGCGGGATGGACGTCCGCGATGATCCCAAAGCAGGTTCACGTGCCATTTGCGGCCATCGTCTTCATGAAAGAGCGACGGATCGAAGCCGGAGGAATTCAGATAGACCGGGTCCGACCACGGACCTTCGATCGAAGGCGCGGTGACCACATAGTTATGCGCATCCTTGAACGAGCCGCTCTTGCGCTTCACATCCGTATAGACCAGCCAGAACAGACCGTCGGAATAGGTGAGGCATGGTGCCCAGATGCCGCAGCTGTCCGGATCGCCGCGCATGTCGAGCTGCGAGGCCCGGTTGAGCGGCCTTGTGACGAGACGCCAGTTCACGAGATCACGCGAATGGTGGATCTGTACGCCCGGATACCATTCGAAGGTCGAAACGGCGATGTAGTAATCGTCGCCGGCGCGGCAGATCGAAGGGTCGGCATTGAAGCCGGGCAGGATCGGGTTTCGGATTACGGGTGTCATGAGGTCATCCTTTCACGGAGCCGCGGGTGAGACCGGCCACGATGTATTTCTGGGTGAAGGTGAAGAAGATCAGCGCCGGCAGGATGGTCAGCGAAACGAAGGCGAGGATGCGGTTCCACTCGACCATGAACTCGCCGCGATACCGCATGATGCCGAGCGGCCAGGTGTAGCCTGCGCTGTCATTGATCACGACCAGAGGCAGGAGATAGTTGTTCCAGCTCTGAACGAAGACGAAAGTGCCGACAGTGGCAAGAATCGGCGTCGACAGCGGCAGGGTGAAGCGGAAGAAGAAACCGATATACCCGCAGCCATCCACATAGGCGGCCTCGAACAGCTCCTTCGGCAATTGCTGGAAGAAGCTGCGCAGGAGCACGATCGCAAAGGCCATGGAGAAGGCCGTCTGGGGCAGGATCACACCGAGCGGATTGTCTAGCAGGCCGAAATTGCGGATCTGCAGGAAGAGCGGCACGATCGCCGTGGCAAACGGGAACATCAGCCCCAGCAGCAGATAGGCCTGGATATATTTCGAGCCGAAAAAGTGGATCTGCGCGAAGATATAGGCTGCCATCGAGGCTAGCATCAGGGTGAGAAACACCGCCGAAAACGAAATGATCAGCGAGTTCTGGATATAACCCCAGAAGACCGGTCCACCGAGAATATCCGTATAGGTTTCGATGCGCCACACAGGCGGCAGGCCGAAGGGCGAGGCCCTCAATTCGCCGACGGATTTGAAACCGCCGAGAAAGGTTGCAATCAGCGGCACGATGACCAGCGCCGCGACGATCGAGAGCACTGCGGCGCGGGCAAGCGCCAGGAAAAAGCCAGGGCGGTTCATAATGCGCCTCCTTTACCCATGGCGAGGCGCCGGTAGCTGAAAGCGGTCACCATGCAGAGAATGAACAGGACGACACCGACGGCAGCGCCATAACCGACATTCAGCTGCGCAAGCCCATAGGTGTAGAGATAGCTGACGATCGAATGGGTGGAGTTCGACGGGCCGCCATTGGTGAGCGGAATGATGATGTCGAAGACCTGCAGCGCGCCAACGATTGCGAAGAATGCGGAGAGCTTGATCGCGTGCATGATCAGCGGCAGCTTGACGTAGAACACCTTCTGCCAGCGGCCTGCACCGTCGATTTCGGCAGCCTCGATCAGATCATCCGGCACTGCCTGCAAGGCGGCGATGAAGATCATCATGTGGTAGCCGAAATATTTCCACACGACGACGATGATGATGGCCAGGAAGGCGAATTGCCGGTCGGCGAGGATATAGAAAGGCTCGATCCCGAGTGCGGTGGCGATCTGGCCGGACACCCCGAAATCACCGTCGAAGATGAAGCTCCAGATCACGCCGGAGGCGATCTCGGCGAGAATATAGGGGGCGAAGAAGATCAGCCGGAACGCCGTGTTGATCGAAGTCTTCTTGTAGATGAGCAGAGCCAGCATAAGGGCCAGCGGAATCTGGATGAACAGCGACGCCAGGATCAGCTTTACCGAATTCCACAAGGACTGGTGAAAGACGGAATGGTTGGCAAGCCGCTGATAGTTCTGCGTGCCGACAAAATTGTCGATCGCGCCGTAACCGCTCCACTTGAAGAAGCTGAGATTGGCGGCGTTGAAGATCGGCCAGATGACGAAAAGGGTGAACAGCACCAGGGCCGGCGGCAGAAACAGCAAGAGAGCGGTGAGCTTCCCCTGTCTATGCATGCGCGCAATGCGCGCCGCCGGGCTCAGCTGTGGGCGTGAGCCGGTCATGGTCGTCATGTCATTCCTCGATATGTCCGGTGTTGGGTGAGGCGCGGCGAATGCATCGCCACGCCCACTTTCAAGCAAGGGATCAGCGCATTTCGCGTGCTTCTTCCACCAGGGCTGCAGCCTCTTCCGGGGAGATGTCGCCGGTGACGATCTGTGCTGCGGCGTCGTTCAAGGCCGCACCGACGCTTGCACCGAGCATCTGGTCGAGATAGAGCTGGTGATGTGGTGCCTTGGAAAGACCTTCTGCTATCCGGCGCAGGCGCGGATCGGCAATGCCGGACTGGGCGTCGGTGCCGATCGGTAACCAGATCTTCAGGCGGCCGCCTTCCGTCTGGTTCTTGTTGTTGGTCAGGAATTTGAGGAAATCGACCGTCGATTTGCCAGCATCCTTGGTGACCAGCCAGCCGTTGACGCCGCCGAACGTGTCGGCCGGATTGCCCTTGCCGCCGTCAACAGAAGGGAAGGTGATGAAGTCGAGATCGTCTCCAAGCCCCTTGCCCGAGGCGGAATTCTGCGCCTGTGCACCGACCAGGAAGTTACCGGCCAGATAAAAGGCACCCTTGCCGTCACCGAACAGGCCAGCCGCCTTCGGCTGTATCGTATCCATGTAACCCGGCTGGAATGGCTTTATATCGGCCAGCTGCTTCAGGGCTTCGCCAGCCTGAACAAAGGCAGGATTGTTGAAGCCTTCGTTCTCGCCCTTGTCGGCGGCTGCGACGCCATCGGTGCCGGCGATACGGGCAGCAAGCTGGCCGTAGAAGAGGGCGATCGGCCACTTGTCCTTGCCGCCCATGACGATCGGCACGATGCCGGCGCCCTGGATTTTCTTGGAAGCGGCAAGCAGGTCTTGCCAGTTCTTGATCGCCTTGGGATCGACACCGGCCTTTTCGACAAGCGCCTTGTTGTACCAAAGCACGACGCTTGCGGCATACATCGGCACGCCATAGAGTTTGCCATCATGGCTCATCGACTGGATGCCAGAGGGCGAATAGTTCTTGCGGTCCGCATCCGTAAAATCGACCGAAATATCCTTCAGCACGCCGGCCTTGGCCTGTTCGTAGAACACACCGCCGGTCCAGGTGAAAAAGGCGTCAGGACGTGCGGAAGACTGCAGCAGGGTCGGCAGCTTGGACTTGAACGACGTGTCGTCGAGAAAGTCGAACTGCACCTTTGTGCCCGGATTTGCAGCCTCATATGCCTTCGCGACATCGAGATAATATTGCCGTCCTTCCGGAACATTCGGCTCGATCGCCAGCATGCGGACGTCATCGGCCAGCACCGAGCCAGCCAGGGTCAATCCCAGGACCGTAGCGGCCCCGAGGCAAAATGATTTCATGACAATTTCCTCCAATAAGCCTGGCAGATGACGCCAGATCCCTCCGAGCCGAGGCTCCACCCCCGGTTCATTCTCGGAACCTAGACCATGCAGTTTTGCACCCCCCGTTATAATTTTTAACAGTCTTGATGATTGCGAAGGTTTTTCTTGCAAACACCGACAAGTTGATATCGCTGATGAATCGGGGTCTGATGGAGGAGATGATGACCGCGAAGAAACGCAATGAATTTCAGGTCGCGCTGCTTTTCAAGGCGCGTGGAAGTTACGGGCGGGAGATCATTGCAGGTGTCTGCGATTACGTGAAATCGACACGTGCCGTCTGGGACATGCTGCTGCACGAGGATTTTCGCGACAGCGTTGCAGGGATCGCTGACTGGTCGGGAAACGGTATCATCGCGGATTTCGACGATCCGGAATTCGTCAAGGCGCTGTCGGAGGTGTCGATACCGGTTATCGGCGTCGGCGGCTCCTATCACCGGGACGCCGATTATCCCCGCAATTTTCCTTACGTGGCGACGGATAACGAAAAGCTGGTAACGGAAGCTTATACCCATCTGGTCGACATGGGCCTGCCGCGCTTTGCGTTTTACGGGCTGCCGGAGACCCGTTCATATCGCTGGTCGGAAGAACGCGAGAAAGCCTATCTGAAGCTCTGCGCGCGGGATCGTGCCAAGCCGGAAGTTTTCAAGGGACAAGGTACATTCGGGCCGGACTGGGACGACATCCTTGCCGATGTGATCGCGTGGCTGAAAGGCCTGCCGAAGCCGATCGGCGTGATCGCCGTGACGGACTCCCGTGCGCGCCACATCCTGCAGGCCTGCATTCTGGCGGATATCGCGGTTCCTGAACAGGTCTCGATCGTTGGTATCGACGACGACCCTCTGCTGCGCATGCTCACACGTATTCCGATCAGCTCCGTGCGGCAGGGGACCCGCATCATGGGGCGCACCGCCGCCGCGATGCTGCACCGCAGGCTGATCGGCGCCACATTGGATGAGACCCGTGTGATCGTCCCGCCGGAAGGTTTGAATGCTCAAATGTCTTCCCGTTACCAGCCGATCTACGACCCTTACGTGATGCGGGCGCGTCATTATATTCGCCAGTTCGCCGGCCAGGGGATCAAGGTCGCGCAGGTCGCCGCCTATGTCGGCGTCTCCCGAACGACGCTGGAGACTCATTTCCGCCGCACCTTCGGTTACACGGTTCACGACGACATGCTCGCCTATCGGCTGCAGCTTGCGCAGGAGATGCTCGGCGACGAAAGCCTGCCTCTGGAACGTGTCGCGGAACTCAGCGGCTTCAACAACAGCCAGTATATGCACACGGTCTTCAAGCGCGAGCTGGGCTGCAGCCCACGCGAATATCAGCGAAACAGTTTCACCCGCTAGGCTGCAGATCGGGTTATGCCCGCGCGGGAGCTGGCTTTTTGACTAGCCAAAACCTGCCATTTCTTAAGTCTTTCCGTACCTCACGTGCGACAAATTGTCGCACTTGAGGTACGTGCATCAAATCCGCTTCCCAACCTGAAGGAACAGCCGTATCAAATACACCAAGAGGAGGTAACTACCGCATCTTCGCGGAATGGTTACGACGTGGCGATAGCCACGATAGGAGGCAACAACCACATACTGGCATCTTGCATGGGTCTGTGGGCTGCATGCTCGGGGAGCATGGGCGTTGGGAGCGTGCCGGTCTCGGCCGCATCATAGAGGAGGTAAGTTCATGAAGAAATTTCTTTTGTTGACGACTGCAACACTTGGTCTCGCGGCAGGCACCTTTGCCGGCATCAGCACTGCGGCCGCATCACCCGACAAGCCGGTCATCGGCTTCTCGATCGACGATCTGCGCGTCGAACGGTGGGTGCGTGACCGTGACTATTTCATCCAGGCAGCCGAAGGGCTGGGCGCCAAGGTCAGCGTCCAGTCTGCGGATGGAAATGAGGAAAAGCAGGTCAAGCAGGTTGAAAACCTGATCGCCCAAGGCGTTGACGCGATCGTCATCGTGCCGATGAACTCCAAGGTTTTCGACGCGGTTGTCGCAGATGCCAAGGCATCCGGTATCAAGGTCCTGTCCTATGACCGCCTGATCCTCAATGCCGATATCGACGCCTATATTTCATTCGACAACGAGCGTGTCGGTTTCATGCAGGCCGAAAACGTTCTGAAGGTGAAGCCGGAAGGCAATTATTACCTGCTTGGTGGCTCTCCAACCGACAATAACGCCAAATATCTGCGTGCCGGCCAGGAAAAGGCCCTTAAGGCAGCAGTAGATTCCGGCAAGGTAAAGATCGTCGGCTCGCAATGGGTCAAGGAGTGGAGCCCGACCGAAGCGCTTTCGATCATGGAAAACGCGCTGACGGCCGCCGACAACAAGATCGATGCCGTGGTCGCCTCCAATGATGGTACGGCAGGTGGCGCAATCCAGGCGCTTGCCGCCCAAGGCCTTGCCGGCAAGACTGCCGTTTCCGGGCAGGATTCCGACCTTGCTGCCGTCAAGCGGCTGCTCGACGGAACCCAGACGGTCACCGTCTACAAGCCGCTGAAGCTGATCGCCTCCGAAGCTGCAAAACTTACGGTACAGCTGGTTAAGGGTGAAAAGCCGGCATTCACCTCGAAAATCAACAACGGGACCAAGGATGTGGACACCCTGTTGCTGACGCCGACCGCCGTCACCAAGGAGAATATCGACATCTATGTGAAGGATGGGTTCTACACCAAGGAACAGATCGGCCTGAAGTAAACGAGCGAACGGCCCCGGGACATCAACCGGTTCCGGGGCCTTCAAGCATTACGAGGGTACGATGAGTGAATTTCTTCTCGAAATGAAGAACATCTCCAAGAGCTTTTCCGGTGTGAAGGCTCTGGATGGGATTCATCTTCAGGTCCGCCGTGGGGAATGTGTCGGCCTCTGCGGTGAAAATGGGGCCGGCAAATCGACGCTGATGAAGGTCCTGTCCGCAGTCTATCCCTATGGCACCTGGGAAGGCGAAATCCTATGGGAGGGGCACGAACTGAAGGCCTCGTCCATCCGCGAAACGGAAAAGGCGGGCATCGCCATCATCCACCAGGAATTGATGATGGTTCCGCATCTGTCCGTCGCGGAAAACATCTTCCTCGGGTCCGAAATCAGCAATCACGGTTTTCTCGACTATGATGCGATGAACGCCCGGGCGCAGGAACTGCTCGCCAAGCTGAATGTCCATGACATCAACCCGGCGCTGCCCGTTCTCAACTATTCCGGCGGCAAGCAGCAGCTCATCGAGATCGCCAAGGCGCTCAACAAGGACGCCAAGCTGCTGATCCTCGATGAGCCAACATCGGCACTGACGGCAACCGAAATCCGAACCCTGCTCGATCTGATCAAGAGTTTGAAGGCCGGAGGTCTCGCCTGTGTCTACATTTCTCACAAGCTCGAGGAAGTGGCCGAGATTTCCGACACCGTCACCGTCATTCGCGACGGCACACATATCGCCACACGTCCGATCAGCGAGCTGACGACGGCCAACATCGTGACGATGATGGTCGGCCGGGAAATGAAGAACCTCTATCCCAAGGAAGAGCATGCGATCGGCGAAGTCGTTCTCGAGGCCCACAATGTCTCCTGCTGGGATGTCACCAATCCCGACCGGAAGGTGGTCGACGATGTTTCCTTCCAGATCCGCAGGGGTGAAATCTTGGGCATAGCGGGATTGGTCGGCGCCGGTCGGACCGAACTGGTCTCAACGCTATTCGGCGCCTATGCTGGCAGCCACAAGGGAAGTGTCCATCTCGACGGGCGCGAGATCACGATCCGTTCGCCGCGCGACGCCGTCAAGGCCGGGATCTGCATGGTGCCGGAAGATCGCAAGCGAAGCGGCATCCTTCCGATCATCGGCGTCGGGCATAACATGACGATCTCGGTGCTCAATCGCTTTGCCGCTTTCGGGCTTATCGACGAGCATGAGGAACTTGCCCAGATCCAGGCGGAAATCCTGCGTCTGAAGATCAAGACGGCCAATCCGATGCTGCCCATTGCCTCCCTTTCGGGCGGCAACCAGCAAAAGGCAGTGCTTTCCAAGATGATGCTGCCCGATCCGCGCATACTCATCCTCGACGAACCGACCCGTGGCGTCGATGTCGGCGCAAAATACGAAATCTACAAATTGATCTTCGCGCTAGCCAAGGCCGGGGTGGCGGTTCTGATGGTGTCGTCTGAACTGACTGAAGTTTTGGGGATATCCGACCGTGTCCTTGTGATTGGGGAAGGCCGGCTGCGCGGCGATTTCGTCAATGACAACCTGACCCAGGAACACGTGCTGGCTGCGGCTTTGGGCCAGTCCACGCAGATGGCCTGAATTTGCGGTTACCGTTGTAGAAGGCGCTTTAAACATGGCGAATGTAAATCTTCGAAAATTCCTTTCCGAAAACAAGATTGTAGCCCTGCTGATCGTGGTCGGCCTGATCTGGGCTCTGTTTGGATATCTCACCTATAATGCCGATACGGGTGTCTCAGGCTTCCTGACCGCGCGTAACTTCTCCAACCTGCTGCGCCAGATGGCGATCACCGGGATATTGGCGGCCGCGATGGTCTTCGTCATCGTGGCGGGCGAAATCGATCTATCCGTAGGCTCCCTGCTTGGCCTTCTGGGCGGTATCGCGGCCATTCTTGATGCGGTGTATGGCTGGCCCTTGGCCGGCACTATCTCCTTCGTTCTGCTTGCCGGCGCGGCCCTTGGCCTGATGAACGGCTGGCTGACGGCCTATCTCGGTATTCCTTCCTTCATCGTCACTCTCGGCGGGCAGCTTGCCTTTCGAGGGGCGGTACTGGGCCTGACAGGCGGCATCACCATTGCCCCGGTTTCTCCCAGCCTGCGCTATATCGGCCAGGGCTATCTTCCCGGCTGGCTCGGCAACGGATGCGCCGTTCTGCTCTTCCTTGTCCTGCTTGTCATGGCATTCAGGACGCGCCGCAAACGTCTGCAGCATAACCTGCAAGTACCGACCCCGGTGATGGAAGCGGTCAGACTGGTCGTCATCGCTCTGTTCATCCTCGGCTTCGTGCTGGTGCTGAATTCCTACCAAGGCATTCCTGTCCCCGTGCTGATGCTGCTCTTCGTGCTGGGCATCTTCACGATCATCGCCAAGGGAACAGTATTCGGCCGCTATATCTATGCCGTCGGCTCGAATTCCGAAGCCACGCGTCTGTCCGGCGTCAACGTCAATCTGGTCAAGATGGTGGTGTTCGGCCTGATGGGCCTGATGGCGGCACTGGCCGGGATCACGACAACGGCACGCCTCGCCGCTGGTACGCCATCGGCCGGTTTCGGCGGCGAGCTGGATGCAATCGCGTCCTGCTTCATCGGCGGCACCTCGATGCGCGGCGGTGTCGGCTCCGTTATCGGCGCGCTTGTTGGCGCATTGATCATGGCCAGCCTCGATAACGGCATGTCCATGCTCGGCGTCGATACGTTCTGGCAGCAGATCATCAAGGGCATCATCCTTGTCATCGCCGTCTATCTCGACATCATCTCCTCGGGCGTGAAGCGCCTCTGAGCGCTACGTTCCCGACGAAAGACATGTCGCCAAGACCTACCCTGTCGAACTTTACCCGGTTCGGCAGGGTGTCTGTTTCGTTAGAAAGTCGGACTTCACAGTTTCCGAAGAAAAGATCTGGGCGACATCTCCTTCCAACCGCTGCGAAAAGCCCCAGATCTAAGACAGAGCTAGGCGGTATTTTCCGCCGCAAGTCGTATCAGGAGAGCATCATGACCTCGCCGCATCCCTCGAAGACCAGCATCGGCAATCACGAGCTGCACCCGGAAACGCAGATGCTGAACTACGGCTACGATCCCGAGCTTTCCGAAGGCGCGGTCAAGCCGCCGGTATTCCTCACATCAACCTTCGTCTTCAAATCGGCGGAAGATGGTCGCGATTTCTTCGACTACGTATCGGGCCGCAAGGTCCCGCCGGAGGGCCGCGGCGCGGGACTGGTCTATTCGCGCTTCAACCATCCCAATAGCGAGATCGTCGAGGATCGTCTTGCGGTCTATGAACGTGCGGAAAGCGGAGCCGTCTTTTCCTCGGGTATGGCCGCGATCTCGACCACTCTGCTGGCCTTCGTCCGTCCCGGCGATGTAATCGTGCATTCCCAGCCACTTTACGGCGGAACGGAAACCCTGCTTTCGAAGACATTTGCGAACCTCGGCGTTGCGGCCGTCGGTTTTGCCGATGGCGTCGATGAGAGTTCGATCAATGCGGCGGCGGAAGAGGCGATGAAAAAAGGACGTGTTTCGGTGATCCTCATCGAGACGCCGGCCAATCCGACCAATGGCCTCGTTGATGTCGCTCTGGTCAGACGGATCGCCGACAGGATCGGCGAGCAACAGGGACACATCCCCATTGTCGCCTGCGACAACACCCTTCTTGGCCCCGTTTTTCAGAGACCTCTGCAGCATGGTGCAGATATCTCGCTTTATTCCCTGACCAAATATGTTGGGGGCCATTCGGATCTGATCGCCGGGGCTGCCCTCGGCAGCAAGGCGATCATCACGCAGATCCGGTCCTTGCGAGGGTCGATCGGAACTCAGCTCGACCCTCATTCATGCTGGATGCTCGGCCGATCGCTGGAGACGCTGCAGATCCGGATGGAGCGCGCGAACAGCAATGCGAAAGCCACTGCCGATTTCCTGAAGGATCATCCCAAGGTCGGCAAGCTTCACTATCTCGGTTTAGCGGAACCTGAATCCCCCATCGGGCGCGTCTACGCCTCCCAGTGCAGCGGTGCCGGCTCGACATTTTCGTTCGATATAAAGGGCGGCCAGCCCGCAGCTTTCCGGTTTCTCAACGCGCTGCAGATCATCAAGCTCGCGGTCAGTCTCGGAGGCACGGAATCTCTCGGTTCCCACCCCGCCAGCATGACGCATTCAGGTGTACCTGCAGACGTGCGTCAGCGCATCGGTGTACTCGATTCGACGATCCGGTTGTCGATCGGGATTGAGCATCCGGACGACCTAATTGCCGACCTTGCTCAGGCGCTCGACAAGGCATGAAGCCCCGCGCCGGCGCTGCACGTCGGCTCGCTCGATCACGCCCGGATCAGAATGCCCGCTTCGCGCGCAGCATCGACGAAAGCCTGTCGGGCATCTTCAGGCTTTTTCCTGCCGGCATCGACTGCAGCACAGATTTCCAGCGCCTTGTCGAGAAACGTGCCATCCTCGGTTGGCCAGTCCTCGATCATCGCCCAGGCAGCGGCTTGCGTCGTCTCGATGAGTGTCTCCTCCGGTGGCTCTCCAACGGATACGACAACCGGCTTTTTCCAGGGCGTGTTCATAGGTCTCGTTCCATCGCTTCAATCGCAGGCCTCTTAGCCCGATTCAATTCAGCTGGCGAGGCCACAAATATAAAGCGGCATGACCGGATCGGACATTCAAGGCTTGGGTGCAGGCATTGGTGACGCGAGACAACTTATCGCGCGGCGATCTCTTTCTCGACCGATGATCCTTTGGCAACCATCTGCTCAAGCGTCATGTTATCCAGAACTGCTGAAATCGCATCGCGAACTTCCACCATCGAATGGCGCACCTGACAGTCTTCCGGATGATCGCAATCGTCACAAGGCTCGAAAGCAGTCTTGCTGGCACACAGGATCGGCGCAAGCGGGCCGTCGAGAATTCTCACGGCATGACCGATGGAGATCTCCGATGCCGGTTTCGACAAGGCATAACCGCCACCCGGCCCCTTCTTCGAACGAAGAATCCCGCCCTTGCGCAATTCCAGAAGGATCGCGTCGAGAAACTTCTTTGAGATATTGTTCTGCTGAGCAATGTCGCTCACGAACGCGGTCTTGCCAGGTTCGAGTTGCGCCAGATGGACAAGCGCCTTGAGCCCGTATTTTCCTTTTTTGGTCAGCATCGATGCCTGAGAACCCGGTTTGCCGGCATGATTGCCGGCCTACCAAAGACCGATACAGGACGGGAGCAAAAGCTTCAATAATCGCTTGTCGGCAACAGTTTCGACAGACTGCCCCTTTGTATTTGCGACAATCAAGCCGCGGTGCCCATTCAAGGTGCTAAACCTCGAAAACCTCGCCGTGTGTTGCAACGAAGAACTGGCCCTCCGGCGTCACCCAGCCACGGAACATTCCATCCGTGTTATAAGGCGCGGCGATTGATCCGTCCGCAGCCACTGCCACCAACCCAGCGCCGATATCGTGGGGTTTGAGGTCCTCCATGATGACCTTGCCAGCTGCCTTTTCCAGATCTTCTCCGAGATAGTTTATCCGGCTCGCCACTTCATGGCCGACAGCATAACGGATGAAGAATTCCCCTTTGCCCGTTCCCGAAACGGCGCAGGCGCCGTCGCGCGCATAGGTCCCTGCCCCGACGATCGGTGTGTCGCCAATACGCCCGGCCGGCTTGTTGTTATAGCCGCCAGTAGATGTCGCAGCCGCCAGATGACCTGCGCGGTCGAGCGCCACTGCCCCGACCGTGCCGTGTTTTTCAGCCTCACTCGCCTTGACTGCGGTCCCAGCTGTAACATGCGCCTTCATCGCGGCCAGTGCCTTCACGCGGCGCTCGGTGGTGAAATAATCGGGTTCGACGATATCGAGGCCTTCTGCTTGCGCGAATGCGTCCGCTGCCGGGCCTCCGAGAAGAACAGCCTCACCCTTTTCCATGACGCGGCGCGCTGCCTTGATCGGATTGCGGATGCGCTTGGCGAGTGTCACGGCACCGGCTTCCAATGTCCTGCCATCCATGATCGATGCATCGAGCTCATGCTCGCCATTGGTATTCAGCGCCGCCCCATAACCGGCATTGAAATGCGGGCTGTCTTCCATGACGACCACCGCCGCCTGGACCGCATCAAGCGCCGAACCGCCAGTATTCAGAACTGCCCAGCCAGCCTGCAACGAGCGATGAAGGTCTGCGCGGGCAGCCGTCCACTCCTCCTCACTCAGATCGAGCTTCGCCATAACTCCGCAGCCACCGTGAATGGCGAGTGCAATCCTATTCATCGTCTGTCCTGTCCTCAACCTGCAAAAAGGCCGGGCAAAGCGCCCGGCCGATTGTTCTCGTGTCCGACCCGTTATTGTGCCGGGCGAATATTCATCGCAAGCGTATCTTCGTCCGAACGCGGCGTGATCTTGATCGCTTTTTTCATGCCCCAGGCCGAGACGATCGAAGCAATCGACAGGTTGGGACGGTCGCTGGCGACCAGCGCATTGGCATCCTTCAAAAACTGCTCGCGCTTCTTGGCATCCATCTCGACGCCAGCATCCTCGATCAGCTTGTCCATCGAAGGATTGGAATAACCTCGGATGTTGAAGGCGCCGAGCTTCTTCGCCGGATCGTTTGTGTGGACGAGCGAGGACAGCGTGTAGTTCGCTTCGCCCGTCAGCGTGCCCCAGCCCGACATGGTCAGCGAATAGTCGCCGCGCGTATTTGCCGGGAAGTAGACGGCACCCGGTTGGGCATTGGCCTCGACCTGAATGCCGATCGCCGTCAGCATCTGGGCAATCGTCGTGCCCGTATCCTTGTCGCCGGGCAAGCGGTCGTTGGTGAAGCTGAACACGACCTTGAACCCGTCCGGATAACCGGCCTCGGTCAGGAGCTTCTTGGCCTTCTCGACATCCGATGCTGGTGCCTTCACATCAGGATTGTAGCCGAAGATGTTGGGGGTCACGAGCTGCGACTGTACTGTTCCCATGCCTTCCATGGCGATTTCTGTGATGGTCTCACGATCGATGGCAAGATCGAAAGCCTCACGAACCTTCGGGTCGAGGAAGGGGTTCTTCGGCAGAGGCGAACCGTCCTTGGCCGTGACCTGCGGCGGCTTTTCGCGGAAATCGAAGGCTATGTTGAAGAGGTAGACGCTATCCTGGCGGACGATGCTGAGTTTGCTGTCGGTTTCCAGCGTCGGAACGTCCGATGCGGGAATGCGGGCGATCAAATCGACCTGGCCGGCCTTCAGCTGTGCAACGCGGGCTGCGTCATTCGGGATTTCCTTGCGGGTAACCTTGCCCCAAGGCTCCTTGCCACCCCAGTAGCCGTCGAAGCTCCCCAGCACGAGCTGTTCCTTCGGCGTCCAGGACACGAATTTGTAGGGACCGGTGCCGATTGCGGCCTTGCCGGAATTGAAGCCTTCGGCTGCCTTTTCAGCGCTATCGGAATAATCCTTGGCTGCGACATGCGACACGACGAAGAGGCGGATGAAATCGTTCGGCAGGTTCGGAGCGGGACCATCGGTCTTGACCCGAATGGTATGTGCATCGACGATCTCGGTGCTTTTCACGCGGCGAACATAGATCGTCGTCGGATTGGGGCCGGCAACCTTCGGAATGCGCTCGATGGAGAATTTAACGTCTTCCGCGGTGAAGTCGGACCCGTCATGGAATTTCACGCCTTCGCGCAGCTTGAACTCCCAGGTCGTATCGTCGATCGCCGTCCAGGAGGTGGCAAGGCCCGGCTCCAGTTCGAGATTGTTACCCGACTTGATGAGTGAATCGTAGATATGCTTCATCGCCTCGGCATGGGTGCCGGCGGCGGTGAAATCCGGATCGATGGACAGCGGACCGGCGCGGACACCGATAGTGAGATCAGCTGCCAAAGCCGAGCCCGAAACGCCGCTGAGCAGCATCGTTGCAAGCGCAACTGTGCGAAATGTCTTGGAAATCGTCATTCCTCGTTCTCCTCAATACTTGTGATTAATGGCCAGTTCGGTGAATCCACGACGATCTTGGCGAGTAGCTCCGACAGCATCAGCTGTTCGGCCGGCGTCAGCGCGGAGGCCATGGCCTTTTCCCGCTCTACCATCGGCTGCATGGCCTGATCGACGATACGTCTGCCTTCGTCTGTGATGTAGAGAACGAAGCTTCTCAAATCCGCCTGATCGACTTCACGGCGGATGATGTTCTTGTCGATCAGCTTCTGTATCGCCCGGCTGATCGTATTCTTGGGAAAGCCCGAGGAACTGCAGATGGCGCTTGCCGTCAGCCCATCCGACAGGCCGAGCGAATAGAGCACTACGAATTCGGGACGGGGGAGCCCGTACTCCTTCTCGAACCGGCGATAGATCGGCTCGTTGAACTGAAGTGCCAGGAAGTTGATGCGGAACGACAGCCAGCATGGATTTTGCCAGAGCTTGACGGCGACGAGATCTTCCACATGGCGGTGGCCGGCCGCAGCCAGACCGCCTTCACGCAAAAGATTATCCAGCGCCTTTTCATCCGTTTCACGCACGCGTCGATTTCCATCCATATCCAATTTAGTCCCGTATGGAACTTGACGCTGCATTAATTGGCTGTCAATTTCTTTTTTTAGTCCCGTATGGAACTTTGCATTTGGCGCAACATCGCGCCTAAAAGCATATTTTTTGTGCGTTTTGGCTGTACTCAGCAAATTCTTTGCGCATGCCGGCCGAAACGGAGAATGGAGATGAGATAAGTGAAGATCGCGGATATGAACTGGATGCAGGTGGAGACGCGAGCCGCTGGTGACGATCGTTGTATTTTGCCGATCGGCAGCGTCGAACAGCACGCCTATCTCAGCCTTGCGACCGACATGATCCTGGCGGAAAAAGTCTCAGTCGATGCCGCCGAGCCGCTCGGTGTCCCGGTCTTCCCGGCCCTGCCCTATGGCCTCGCCTCATCCTTCGCGAGCTTTCCCGGCACGCTGACCCTGTCGCTTGCAACCTATATCGGCGTGATCCGCGACCTTCTCGACAGCATCTACCGCTCCGGCTTCCGCCGGATCCTCGTCGTCAACGGCCATGGCGGCAACACACCGGCAATGACAGTGATCTCCGAATGGCTGAACGATCACCCCGACGCATCGGTGAAATTCCACGACTGGTGGCGCGCGCCGAAGACGATGGCGAAAGTCGTCGAAATCGATCCGGCAGCTTCGCACGCCTCCTGGATGGAAAACTTCCCTTGGACACGTACCGGTGATGCGCGCCAACCCTCGACGCAGAAGCCGAGAATAGACTTTGCCGCGCTGGCGCGGGTCGATACGGAGCGCAAGCGCGCCCTGCTCGGCGACGGCAACTATCACGGTCTCTATCAGCGCCCCGATGAGGACATGCTGGCAATCTGGTCGGTCGCGGTTTCGGAGACACGTGAACTTCTGGAGAGTGACTGGCACTAAACGCCACCATCAAGGGCCGCGAAGGCGCGCCGCACTTTGAAACCCGCACGAGACGGGAGAACGGGAACAGATGTTGGGCTTCATCTTGCAAAGACTATGGCAGGCGGCGATCGTCGTGCTGGCCATGTCGGCGCTGGTTTTCTGCGGCGTTTATGCCGTGGGCAACCCGATCGACGTGTTGATCTCGCCGGATGCGACACAGGACATCCGCGCCGCCGTCATCGCGCAATACGGATTGGACCTGCCGCTCTGGCAGCAATATTTCGGCTTTCTCGGCCGGGTGTTCGAAGGCGATTTCGGCCGTTCCTTCGTTTATAATATGCCTGTCAGTGAGTTGATCCTGTCGCGCCTGCCGGCAACGCTGGAACTGACGCTGGCGGCCGTGCTTTTTGCCAGCCTCGTCGGCATCCCGATCGGCATGTATGCCGGTTATCGGCCCAACAGCCCGGTGTCGCGGACCATCATGGCGCTGTCCATTCTCGGCTTTTCCGTGCCTACCTTTTGGTTCGGCCTGATGCTGATCATGCTGTTTGCCGTGCAATGCGGTTGCATGCCCGCGGGCGGGCGCGGTGATACGATGAGCCTGTTCGGCGTCGATTTCAGTTTTCTGACGGCTGACGGCCTGTCGCACATGATCCTGCCGGCCTTGAACCTCGCACTTTTCAAGTTCTCGCTGATGATCCGGCTGGCGCGCGCAGGCACCCGCGAACTGATGCTCAGCGATACGGTCAAGTTCGCCCGCGCGGCCGGCATTTCGGAATTCACCATTCTTAGCCGCCATGTGCTGAGATTGATTTCGATCCCGCTCGTCACCGTCTTCGGCCTGGAACTCGGCTCCACGCTCGCCTTTGCAGTGGTAACCGAGACGATCTTCTCCTGGCCCGGCCTCGGCAAGCTCATCATCGACAGCATAACATCGCTCGATCGTCCCGTTATGGTCGCCTATCTTATGCTGGTCGCCATGCTGTTCATCGTCATCAATCTTGTGGTCGACCTTACCTATGCGCTGCTCGACCCGCGCCTGCGGAAGGGAAGAGCCTGATGCGCGACACGCCATTTTTCCACTTTCTTGAAGAGTTCCGTCGCAACAGGGTCGCGTTCGGTGCGGCCATCGTTGTCGGCCTCATCGTCATCATCGCGCTTGTCGCTCCGCTGGTAACTCCGCAGGACCCTTACGATCTTGCCCATCTCGTGCTGCGCGATGCAAGAAGGCCCCCGGGTTATGTCGGCACGGGTGGCTATACCCATTGGCTGGGCACGGATTCGCAAGGGCGCGATCTCCTGTCGGCGATTATCTACGGTCTGCGTATTTCGCTGCAGATGGGCGTGATTGCCGGCGGCATCGCGCTCGTCATTGGCGCGGTCGTCGGCTGTGCTGCGGCCTATATCGGCGGGCGGTTCGAAAGCCTCGTCATGCGCATCGTCGATCTGCAGCTTTCGTTTCCGGCAATCCTGCTCGCCTTCGTCATCGCAGCCATTCTCGGTCAGGGACGTTATCAGCTTATTCTCGCGCTGATCTTCGCCCAATATGCCTATTTCGCCCGCACCGCCCATGGCGCGGCATCGGCCGAACGGCAGAAGGATTATGTCGAGGCTGCACTCTCCATCCCGCTGTCTCCATTACGTGTGGTGTTGCGGCATATCCTGCCCAATTCCTTGCCGCCGCTGATCGTGGTTGCGACGGTCCAGGTGGCAAGCGCCATCTCGCTCGAAGCTACGCTTTCCTTCCTTGGTGTCGGGCTGCCGCCGACCGAACCGTCACTCGGCATGCTGATTGCCAACGGCTTTCAGTACCTCCTCTCCGGCCGTTACTGGATTTCGATCTATCCCGGCGTAGCGCTGATCCTATTCATCGTCTCGCTCAATCTCGTCGGCGACCAGATCCGCGACCAGCTCAACCCGAGGCTTCGCCGATGACCGAAGAAACCACTGCACCACTTCTGGAAGTCTCCAATCTTCGCACCTGGTTCCCCAGTGCAAGGGGCGAGATCAAGGCAGTCGACAGCGTCTCCTTCTCGCTGGCCCCCGGTGAGGTTCTCGGCCTTGTCGGGGAATCCGGATCGGGAAAGTCTATCACCGGCTTCTCTATTATCGGCCTGATCGATGAACCCGGCCGGATCGTCGAGGGCTCGATCAAGCTTGAAGGCCGTGAACTGATCGGCCTTCAACCGCACGAGTTGAGGAAGATCCGTGGCAAGACCATTTCCATGGTTTTCCAGGACCCGATGATGACGCTGAACCCGGTGCTCAGCATCGGCACGCAGATCAGGCTTGCACTCGAAGCCCATGAGAACATCAGCGCGGCAGAAGCACGCGAAAGGGCGATCAAGGCACTGGCGCAGGTTCGCATCACCGATCCCGAGCGTAAAGTCGACTTTTTCCCGCACCAGTTTTCCGGCGGCATGCGCCAGCGCGTGGCGATCGCGATCGCACTGCTTCATCGCCCCAAGCTGATTATCTGCGACGAGCCGACGACCGCGCTGGACGTCTCGATCCAGGCTGAAATTCTCGCAGAAATGAAAGAACTCGTCGCTGAACTCGGTACAGCGCTGATCTGGATCAGCCATGATCTCGCAACCGTTGCCTCTATTGCCGACCGGGTGGCCGTCATGCGCTTCGGCAAGATAGTCGAGATCGGGCCGGCACTCGGCGTGCTGACCAGACCGCAGCACGATTACACCAAGGCGCTGCTCGATGCCCTGCCCTCACGGGCAAAACCGGGCGAGCTTCTGCTGCGCGGCAGCGGTATCGCGGATGCTACCCCGCCGTCCCGAAAGACCGCAACAGGCGACCTGCCACCCCTGGGCAGCCCGTATCTGGTGATCGATACCGCCGTCAAACGCTTCGAAAAGCAGGCCGGCCTGTTCAAGAACCTGGCGATCCGCACCGGCATCGCTCAGCCTCAGGCAGTCGTGCAGGCCGTGGATGGCGTCTCGATCACGCTGAAACGAGGCGAGGTGCTTGGCCTTGTCGGTGAATCGGGTTCGGGCAAGTCGACGCTCGGACGCATGGCAGCCGGCATAACCGTGCCGACATCCGGCACCATTCGTCTCGCGGGCAAGCCGGTTATGAGCGCCGGTCGTAGTCCGCGCAAGGTGACCACCCGCGTGCAGACCATCTTTCAGGACCCGTTCGCCTCGCTCAACAGCCGCATGCGCGTCGGTGATATCGTTGCGGAAGGCCCGCTGGCACACAAACTCGTCTCACGTGCCGAGGCGCCTGAATATGTTGCCCAATGGCTGTCGGCAGTCGGCCTCGATCCGTCCTTTGCCAATCGCTTCCCGCACCAGTTTTCCGGCGGGCAGCGGCAGCGCATCGCGATCGCCCGCGCTCTCGCCATGCAGCCGGATGTCATCGTCTGCGACGAACCGGTCGCCTCGCTCGACGTGTCGATCCAGGCGCAGATCATCAACCTGCTGATCCGTCTGCGGTCCGAACTCAACCTGTCGCTGATTTTCATCAGCCATGACCTCTCCGTCGTGCGGCACCTCTGCGACCGGGTGGCGATCATGTATCGCGGCCGGATCGTCGAAGAAGGCGGTGCCGCGGCAATCTACGACAACCCGCAACACGACTACACCAAGCGGCTGCTGGCAGCCGTTCCCGTTTTGCCGACCGCGGCATAATCATTACTGGAGGATCACTCACATGGAACCATGGGAATGGGAAGAAGGGACCTGGCGCGGCAAGGTCGAGAAGGTTCGCGCGGGCCGGTCGCTGAAGCCGAAGGCCTGGAAGGACGGCGCGCGTTGCGCCGTGGCACTTTCTTTCGATAGCGACCACGAGACCAATGAGTTACGCGACGGCGGCGACTCCATCGGCCGCATGTCGCAAGGCCAGTATGGCAATCGCAAGGGCGTGCCGCGTATTCTCGAAACGCTCTCCGCTGCCTCGATTCCGGCGACCTTCTTCGTGCCGGCCGTCACCGCCCTGCTCTATCCAGACGAGCAACGGCGCGTGATTGCCGAAGGCCACGAGATCGGCCTGCATGGCTGGATCCATGAGGTGAACACCAAGGTGCCGGCTGATAAGGAACGCGAACTGCATTTCCGCGCCGCCGATACGCTGGAGAAAATCACGGGCATCCGCCCCGTCGGCATGCGCACGCCGTCCTGGGATTTTTCCTCAGTGACGCTTGAGATCGAGCGCGAACTCGGGCTGATCTACGATTCCTCGCTGATGGCCGACGATGACCCTTATGAGCTCGTCGAAGAGGGCGAAGCGACGGGCATGGTCGAGTTGCCGGTCGAATGGATCCGTGACGACGCGGTCTATTTCAACATGAACCGTTTCACAGCGCTCAGGCCCTACACGCCACCGACCGCCGTTCTCGACATCTTCAAGCGCGAATTCGACCGCGCCTACCAGGAAGGCGGGCTGTTTCTGCTCACCATGCATCCGCATGTCTCGGGTTATCGCTCACGCATCTTCATTCTTGAAGAACTGATCCGGCATATCCAGGGTCATGAGGATGTCTGGTTCGCCACTCATGCGGATATCGCCCGTTTCGTGAAGGAGGATGCCGGTGTCTGACGGACAGAGGAAGGTTGCGATCGTCACCGGCGGCGGTCGCGGCATCGGCCGTGGCTGCGCGCTCGATCTCGCCCGCCACGGCTTCGATATCGTGATTGTCGACCTGATCAAGGGTGATCTCGTCAGCACGGCTGCGGAAATCCGTGAGCTCGGCCAGGAAGCCTTGACGTTCATCGCGGATGTCAGCGATCACGCGCGTGCGGCCGAAATCGTGACCGAGGTCGATAGGCACTGGGGGCGCATCGACGTCCTGTTCAACAATGCCGGTCGTTCGATGTCGAAGGGGATCGAGGAAATTTCCGAGCAGGAATTCGACGATACGATCGCCATCAATCTCAAGGGCGCATTCAACTATATCCAGCCGACAGTTCCGATCATGCGTCGCAATGGCGGTGGGCGGATCATCAACATGTCGTCGATGAACGCCCATACCGGCGGCGTCACCAGCGCCGTCAGCAAGTTTTCCTACACCGCTGCCAAGGCGGGCATCATCGGCATGACGAAAGCACTGGCCAAGGAGCTTGCGCCGGAAATCGTCGTCAATGCCGTCTGCCCCGGCGTGATCAAAACCGAACGATCGAACGCGATGATCGACGCGCGGGAGGCCAGCCTGGCCGCCGGCATATCGCTCGGACGTGTGGGAACCCCGCAGGATGTTGCAAGCGTGGTGACGTTTCTGGCAACTGCCGAACCGAATTTCATAACCGGCCAGGACATCCAGATCGACGGCATGCAGTGGGTGAGGTGAAACGACCGGTTACCGCAACGTGAGGCAGCAAGCGCCTGCCTTACATTCTTTGCTTATCTGACGAAAGATGAGTGTTCCTTAGGTTACTCTTCTTCGACGCCTTCCGTCAGGCCGTCATAGACCTCCATCAGCGCATTGGTGATCGCTTGGCCTAGCGCATTGCCGGCTGCGCGAACATCATCGTCGTTTCCGTCGCGCGCCGCGCGTGCAAGTTCGAAGCCTTGGTCGGCGACAAGCTGCTTTGCGACCTCTATCGCCCAAAGACCGAAGTCACCGCGATTGCCGATCTCGATCGTGTCGTCCATATCATTCCTCCCTCAGTTGTGGCTCCCATCTAACGTAAACGACGCTCAAGACAAGCTCCGAACCGGCCTCTGTCATACGCAGCGCCTTCCGCAGAAGCATGATCATCATATTTGAAATTCGTATAATTCTAATTCGATTATAATAAATAATTATATTGCAGTGCGGAATTTTCGATGGAACTATGGAGGTAACAAGGGTCGCTAAAGGCCTGGACCACCAGTAGGAGAACATCGATGAAACCGTTTATAAAGGCCGGCATTGTCGGCTTATCGACACTTTTTGCCTGCAGTTCAGCCTTCGCGCTTGGCGACCCGATCAAGACCGCGATCGACGCGACCTTTGCGCCGCACGCCATGCCTACCCTCGACGGCAAGATCGAGGGCTTCAATGTCGATATGGCCAACCTGATCGGTGAACGCCTCGGCAAGAAGGTCGATCTGACCGGCGCCCAGTTTTCCGGTCTCATCCCTGCACTCCAGGCCGGCACCTACGACTTTCTCGTCGCACCGGTGACGGTAAACAAGGAGCGTGCCGCGAACCTTCTCTTCACCGAAGGCTTCATGGACACCAATTTCGGCTTCGTCGTCCCGGCCAATGCCCCGGAATACAAGACGCTCGAAGACTTCAAGGGCAAGACGATCGCCGTCAACAAGGGCTCTGCCTATGACAGCTTCCTGCGCGAGAAGGAAAAGGAATTCGGCTGGAAGGTCGAAAGCTATGGCACCAATACGGATGCAGTCGCAGCCGTAATGGCAGGCCGTGCGGATGCCAATCTTGCGGGCAACACCGTTGCCGCATGGTCGGTGAAGCAGAACCCACGCCTGAAACTGTCCTTCGAATATCAGACCGGCCTCGTCTGGGCGCTTTCCTTCCGCAAGGGCGATGAGGAAAACCGCGATCTGGTGGACCGCGCAATCGAATGCCTGAAGCTGGACGGCTCCATGGCCAAGCTTTCCGAAAAATGGTTCGGCGTCACGCCGGTTTCCGGAACGACAATCGTTACTCCGACCAAGGGTTTCGGCGTGCCGGGCTTCGAAGGTTACAAGGACGATGACCACAAGGCATCCTGTGAGAACCTGAAGTAATCCTTGCATCGTGGACGGGCGGGGCCTCCCACTCGCCTGTTCGCACTCTTTTACAGATCAAGATGCGACCGGCCGCTACAGGTCGTATCCACGCGGGCTTTCTTGCGGCCGAGATCAGATCAGCCAGCCCGCCTTGCACCGAGCCTGCACGGAGTAGCCTGAATGGCCAATCGCCCCATGCTGGAAATCGTCTCGCTGGAAAAGCGCTTCGGTACCAACACCATTCTGAAGAAGATCGATCTCAAGGTTGCAGAGGGCGAACTCGTCTTCGTCATCGGACCGTCCGGTTCCGGCAAAAGCACGATGCTGCGCTGCTGCAATCGTCTTGAAGAGCCGACATCCGGCGACATCATTGTCGATGGCCGCAACATCATGGCCGGCACCCGCCGCGATCTCGACAGCATGCGGCTGCAGATCGGCATGGTCTTCCAGGGCTTTCACCTCTATCCGCATATGACCGTGTTGAGGAATGTCACGCTTGCCCAGCGCAAGGCGCTCAAGCGTACGAAGGCGGAAGCCGATGCGCGCGCGATCGACATGCTCGAACAGGTCGGCATGGCCCACAAGGCGGATGCCTATCCCGGCGAACTCTCCGGCGGCCAGCAGCAGCGCGTCGCGATTGCCCGCTCGCTGGCGCTCGATCCGAAAGTCATGCTGTTCGACGAACCGACGTCGGCGCTCGATCCCGAACTGGTCGGCTCTGTGCTGAAGGTGATGAAAGACCTCAAATCCAAGGGCATGACGATGGTCGTCGTCAGCCACGAAATGGGCTTTGCCCGCGAGACTGCCGATCGTGTCGTCTTCATGGATGGCGGTGTCGTCGTCGAGCAGGGCACTCCGGAGGAGATTTTCGGCGCGCCGAAAGCCGAGCGCACTCGCGCCTTCCTTTCGCGCGTTTCCGGGTAACCGCCATGGACCGGTTTCTGCAAACCTTCTTCAACCCTGTGGTGATGGCGCAATATACGCCGGATATCATTGCCGGCGTCTGGGTGACGCTCCAGATCGCTGCAGCCGTCATCGTCGCCGGCATTGCAGGCGGTCTGGCGCTCGCCTGCCTGCGCAGCTATCGCATCAGGGCGTTGAATTTCTTCATCATCTGTTATGCCGACATCTTTCGCGCGCTGCCGCCGCTCGTCGTCATCCTCATCCTCTATTTCGGCTTTCCCTCGATCGGTATCCAGCTCTCCGGGCCGATGGTGCTGTTCATCGTGCTGGCCGCGACGCTTGCGGCCTTCGCCGAGGAAATTTTCTGGGCCGGTTTCTCGTCGGTCGAAAAGGGTCAGTGGGAAGCCGGTATTGCCACGGGTCTCGGTTTCACCCGCACGCTCGCCTATGTCGCCCTGCCCCAGGCCGTGCGGCTCGCCATTCCGCCGCTCGTCAACCGTGTTCTGGCGATCACCAAGATGACGGCGCTCGGCTCCGCCATCGGCGTATCCGAAATCCTGTCGAGCGCCACGACGGCGCAGAGTTTTTCCGGCAGCGCCACGCCGCTCACCATGTCGGTCGTCGCCTATCTGGTGATTTTCCTGCCGATGGTTGTTGTCGCCCGCTGGCTGGAAAGCCGCACCGCCTGGAAGAAGCGGTAGGAGGCCGACATGGATATCTTTATCGATCAGTTCTTCAATATCGAGATCATGCGCAAGTCGCTGCCGCTGCTCTTCAAGGGCCTGTGGATGACATTGCAGCTCTGCAGCGCCGTCATCCTGCTCGGGCTTATCGGCGGCCTGTTCGTCGCACTCGGCAATATGAGCGAGCGCCGCTGGCTGCGCTGGATCTCGATTGCCTATACCGATCTCTTCCGGGCGCTGCCGCCGCTGGTTCTGTTGATCTTCATCTATGCCGGCCTGCCCTTTGCCGGCATCAACATTTCGCCCTTTGCCGCCGTCGTCATTGCCTTCCTGCTTAACAATTCCTCCTACTATGCGGAAGTCTATCGCGCTGGCCTCATCTCCGTCGCGAAGGGCCAGTGGGAAGCGGCACAATCGACAGGCCTCAGCCCCGCGCAGACGCTGATCCATGTCGTCCTGCCACAGGCAGTGCGCAACATCCTGCCGGACCTTTTGTCGAACACGGTGGAGGTGGTGAAGCTCACCTCGCTCGCCTCCGTCATCTCGCTGTCCGAGCTTCTCTACAATGCCGGCATGGCCCGCTCGGTTACCTACAATGCCTCACCACTGGTGCTGGCCGCTCTCTTTTATCTCGTGCTGCTGTGGCCGCTGGTGCGCCTCGTCAGCCATTTCCAGCGGCGCCTGGCCGCCTGATCGCTTCGAAAGGAAAAACATCATGACCGTCATGAAGATCGCAGGCGCCCAGCTCGGCGCCATCCAGAAAGCCGACAGCCGCGAAAGCGTGGTCAAGCGCATGATCGCCCTGCTCGATGAGGCAGCCGGAAAGGGTGCCGATCTGGTCGTCTACCCGGAACTGGCGCTGACCACCTTCTTCCCCCGCTGGTATATGGAAAATCAGGCCGAGATCGATTTCTGGTTCGAAACGGAAATGCCGAATGCGGCTACCCAGCCGCTGTTCGACCGCGCCCGCGAACTCAATATCGCGATCACCTTCGGTTACGCCGAAAAGACGCCGGACGGCCATTACTACAACACATCGATCATCACGGACCGGCAGGCCAATATTGTTGGCAAGTACCGCAAGATCCATCTTCCGGGCCATTCCGAATACGATAGCGAACGCGCCTTCCAGCATCTCGAAAAGCGCTATTTCGAACCCGGCGACCTGGGCTTCAACGTATGGCGCAACGAGGGCGTCATCATGGGCATGGCGATCTGCAACGATCGCCGCTGGCCGGAAACGTTCCGCTGCCTCGGCCTGCAGGGCGTCGAACTGGTGACGATCGGCTACAACACGCCTTCGGTGAATGCCCAGATGAGCGCCGAAGGCCTTGAAAAGCGCCTGTTCCACTCGGAACTCTCGCTGCAGGCGGGCGCCTATCAGAACGCCACCTATGTCGCCGGCATCGCCAAGGCAGGTGTCGAGGATGGCCATCCGCTGATGGGCGGCTCGATCATCGTCGATCCGGACGGCTTCATTCTGGCAAGGGCGGTCACTGAGGAAGACGAGCTGATAATAGCCGAATGCGATTTTGCCAAATGCGACTTCGGCAAGAAGACGATCTTTGATTTCGAGCGCCATCGTCGTATCGAACACTATGGCCGCATCACGAGCCAGACCGGCGTTATCGTCGAAGTATAGGGAATAGCGAAATGACAGAGTTCGATACCGTCATCCATGGCGGCCGTATTGCCACCGCATCCGATGTTTTCGATGCCGATATCGGCATCATCGACGGTCGCGTCGCCGCAATCGGCGAGAAGATCGCCGGCGGCGCTCGACGTATCGATGCGGGCGGCAAGCTGGTGGTTCCAGGCGGCATCGAAGCACACGCCCATATCGCCCAGGAAAGTTCGAGCGGCCTGATGTCCGCCGACGACTATTATTCGGGCTCTGTCTCCGCCGCCTTCGGTGGCAATTCCTCCTTCATTCCGTTTGCAGCACAGCATCGCGGTCAGTCGATTGCCGATGTCATTTCCACCTATGACGGCCGCGCGGCGCCGCAATCGGTGCTCGACTATTCTTACCATCTGATCATTTCCGACCCGTCCGCCGCTGTGCTGGAAGAGCTGCCCGGCGTCTTTGCTCGCGGTATCACCTCCTTCAAGGTGTTCATGACTTACGACCTGATGAACATCGGCGATGGCGGCATGCTCGACATTCTGACGGTGGCGAAGACGCATGGCGCGCTGACCATGGTCCATGCCGAAAACAACGACATGGTCAAATGGATGAACAAGCGGCTGGCCGCTTCCGGCCTCACCGCGCCGAAATACCATGCCATCAGCCGTCCGGAACTGGCCGAAGAAGAAGCGATCAACCGCGCCGTCTCACTGGCGAAACTCGTCGACGCCGCGCTCTTCATCGTCCATGTCTCGACCGCTGGCGGTGCCGCCATCGTCCAGCGGGAAAAGCTTGCCGGCACGAAACTGTTTGCCGAAACCTGCCCGCAATATCTGGCGCTGACCCGCGAAGACCTCGACCGGCCGGGCATGGAAGGTGCAAAATTCATCTGCTCGCCGCCGGTGCGCGATACGGCAACCCAGGCCGCACTCTGGCGGCATGTGCAGTCCGGCACATTCGAAAGCGTGTCTTCCGACCACGCGCCTTACCGCTTCGATGCCACAGGCAAGTTCGCCAATGGCACCGATGCACCCTACCCCAGGATTGCCAACGGCATGCCCGGCATTGCCATGCGCCTGCCCTACCTCTTCTCCGAAGGCGTCGCCAAGGGCCGGATCACGCTGCAGCAGTTCGTTGCGCTTTCAAGCACGAACGCGGCCAAGACATTCGGAGTGGCGAAAAAGGGCACAATCGCGCCTGGTTACGATGCCGACATCGTCATCTGGGACCCGGAAGCCCGCCGCACGGCAACGCTTGCCGATCAGCATGACAACATGGACTACACGCCCTTCGAGGGCATGGAGATTGAGGGCTGGCCGGTCCTCACGATGAACCGTGGCGACGTCATCGTCGAGAACGGCGAGTTGAAGGCGGAGCGCGGCCGCGGCCGCTTTATCGCCCGCAACCCGGTCAATCTCACGGGCAAGCCCGGCTACCGCGCCAAGGAACTCGATCCGGTGCAGAATTTTGGCGTGGAGATCGCACCATGAGCAATATCGGCCCGATCCTCGTCATCAATCCGAACAGTTCCGAAAGCGTAACCGAAGGCCTTCGTGAAGCAGTTGCCGGCATGCAGTTTCCCGGCGGCCCGGTTATCGAATGCGTCACCATTAAGGAAGGCCCGCCCGGCGTCGTCACCCAGCGCCATGTCGACGAGGCTTCGCTTCGCACGGCAGACCTGATCGAAAGCCGGCCGGATGCGTCCGCCTATGTACTGGCCTGCTATTCGCAGCCCGGCCTTGATCTCGCCCGGTCGATCACCACCAAACCCGTCTATGGCATTCAGGACGCCGGTGTGTTGAGTGCGCTGGCGCTTGCCGATCTCTTCGGTGTCATCGCTGTCGCCGAAGGCTCGATCCCGCGCCACCTGCGCAATCTTCGTCGGCTCGGTGTCGATGGCAGGCTTGCCGGTGAGGTCGCGCTCGAAGGTTCGATCAGCGTCGCGGAAAGCGGCCATGGCGAGGAGAGCTATTCGGCACTGCTCAAGGCCGGCACGAAACTGCGCCAGATGGCCGCCGGTGCCGTCGTGCTCGGCTGCGCCGGCATGTCCGGCCACCGCCGCAGGCTGGAAGGAGAACTCGGCATCCGCGTCATCGACCCGACCCAGGCGGCCGTTGCCATGGCCCTCGGCGCAGTTTTGACCTGACAGCCATGACCGAAATCGAGCACAAGCCGGATATCTCGCTGCGCCTTCTCGAAATCTTCGGCGCGATGATGCGTTGTGAGACGACAGTCGAGGCAGCCGAGCAGCTGGGCATCTCCCAGCCGGCCGTGTCGAACGGCATCCGCCAGCTCGAAAACCAGCTTGGCGTGACCCTGTTCGAACGCCTGCATCGGCGGCTGGAGCCGACCGAGGAAGCCCTGCTTCTATTCGAGGAAGTCCGCCCGGTCTTCAGCATGCTGCGCAACTTTTCCGCCCGCGCCCGTTCGATCAGGCATGGCACGTCGGGCCGGTTGCGGATCATGTCGACGCCGCCACTCGGCAATACGGTCGCGCCGATGGCGCTCGCCCGTTTTCTAAAGGACCGGCCGGATGTTTCGGTCGCCTATGACGTACGTCGCCTCGAACACGTCATCGATGCCGTCCAGAGCGGTGCTGCCGATATCGGCCTCGCCATCGCGCTTGAGCGCCATCCATCAGTCAATGTCGAGGTTTTGGCGCGCACTCACATGGTCGCACTGGTGCCGAAGGAGCACGAGGTCGCGGCACGCCAGGAAGTGACGGTCAACGATCTCACGGAACATGGGTTCATCGGCCTGGAGGTCGAATCGCGCATGGGCCAGATGCTGCGCGACGCCTTCGAGCGCGACGGCATGACCTATGAGCCGCGTGTCGAAGTCCGTTATTGCGCGACGGCAGCGGTTCTGGCCGGTGCCGGGGTTGGCGCCGCTATCGTTGATCCCTATAGCGCCGCCTATCAGCCGTCTGAAGGACTGGTACAGCTTCCCTTCCAGCCGCCCTGCGAGATCCCGGCGGTGATGATCACCCGCAAGGGCGTTCCACGCTCGCGCCTGCTGCATGGTTTCATCGCCGAACTGAAACGAGCCGTCGGCGATGTGTTGTGATCCCTATTTTGCCTTATCGGCGCTGCACAGCATTCGCTGACCGCCACTCATCATCCTGAAGGAGAATCCGTCTTGTCCCGTATCGTCTATCTCAATGGCGAATGGCTGCCTGAAGCCGATGCCAAGGTTTCCATTTTCGATCGCGGCTTTCTGTTTGCCGATGCGATCTACGAAGTGACCGGCGTCATCGGTGGCAAGCTTCTCGAATATGACGGTCATTCAGCCCGCCTGAAGCGCTCGATCAGCGAACTGGGCATCGAATTACCGATCTCGACCGAGGAACTGCTGGAAGTCCATCGCGAGATCGTCCGTCGCAACGATCTGACGGAGGGCCTGATCTACCTGCAGATTTCCCGGGGCGCCGCCGATCGCGACTTCGCCTTCCCGAAAGAGCCGAAGCCGACGCTGGTTCTCTTCACCCAGGCGAAATCGGTGATCGAAAATCCCAAGGTGAAAACCGGCATGTCCGTGGCGCTGCTGCCCGACTGGCGCTGGGAGCGTCGCGACATCAAGACCGTGCAACTGCTCTATCCGTCCATGGCCAAGATGCAGGCAATGGAAAAGGGCGCCGATGACGCCTGGCTGGTGGAAGACGGCTACGTTACCGAAGCAAGTTCGGCGACTGCCCATATCATCGACAAGAGCGGCAAGCTGATCACCCGGCCGCTGTCGAATGCCATCCTGCACGGCATTACCCGAGCCAGCGTCCTCGACATCGCCGACAAGGCCGGCATCCCTTACGAGGAACGCCCGTTCTCGCCGGAAGAGGCGAAGGGAGCAGCCGAAGCCTTCATCACATCGGCAACAAGTTTCGTCCTGCCGGTCACCGTGATCGACGGCCAGCCGGTGGGCGACGGCAAGCCCGGCCCGCTGACCCTGAAGCTGCGCGAGCTTTATATCGCGCACAAGACCGCCAGCGCGATCTGATCGTCAGTATCACTTTGAGACGAGCAAGGATGAAGCCATCCTTGTTCGTCGCAAGTTCTGTAAACCGCTTCCATACCGCGACTTCTCAGGTAGACCCACACCATCTCGGCCGGTCGCCGGAGTGTTGTTGTGCGATGCAAAAACGATTAAACTTGACTCATTATATCACATTATATAGGTCAGCACAGTTGACTTATTTCCTGTGGGAGTCTGAGCATGGAAGCGATAAACAAGGGCTTCGGTCTATATGATCCCGCAGAGGAAAAAAGCAGCTGCGGCGTCGGCTTTATAACGAGAAAGAGCGGCGTTCAGACCCACGACGTATTGCTGAAGGGACACGAAGCTCTTTGCGCCGTCCCCCATCGCGGCGGCATGTCCGCAGAAGGTGTCGGTGACGGAGCTGGTATCTCCGTGGACCTATCTCTGGGCTTTTTCCGAAAGCTGACCGGACGCCCAGATCTTCAGCGGCGCCGCTTCGGCGTCGGCAACTTTTTCCTGCCAGCTAATCCCGCATTCTACGAAGAAGCAGAGCGCCTCGTCGAGGCGGCGCTGGCGGAACAGGGTTTCGGAATTCTCCTAAAGCGTGACGTGCCGGTCGACAATGATGCGATCCGTCCTGCCGCCATCCGTTATCAGCTGACGATTCGCCAATGGGTCTTTGGCTGTCACAGCGAGGCCGCTTCGCAGGCCGAATTCGACTTCCGCATCCACAAGGCGCTGCTTGCGATCGAGGCGGAAGCCTATACGCGCGCCGAACTTGGCGGTCTTTACCCGATTTCGCTCAGCGCCCGCACCCAGGTTCTGAAGGGCCGCCTCAATTCGGATGAGGTCATTCCTTATTTCCGCGATCTGGTGGATCCAGACCACATGATCCACACCATGTATTTCCACACTCGGTTTTCCACCAACACGGACCCGCATCCGTCCATGGCCCAGCCGTTCCGGCAGATGGCGCATAACGGCGAACTCAACACCGACCGCAAGAACCGCCTGTCCGAGGCAGCGATTGCGGCTGCGAAGAATGCTGCGATCATCCGTCCCAAGGGACAGTCGGACAGCTGCCGTCTCGACCAGACGCTGCAGTCCCGCGTTCTGGAAGACGGCCTCGATCTGGTAACCGCCGTTGTCTCGATGATGCCGCCGGCATGGGAAAACGACAAGACGCTATCGGCCGAAGTCGTCGCCATGCTCGAATATTTCTCGCTCTACGAGGAGAAGAACGACGGGCCGGCAGCGCTGATCTTCGGCAATGGCGATGTCATTGGCGCGCGTCTCGACCGCCTCGGCCTGCGCCCGCTACGCACTGTCGAGACGGAAGACTATCTCTGCGTCATGTCGGAAGCCGGTCAGATCGCCTTTCCGCCGGAAACCGTGCTCAACCGCGGCCGCATCGAAGCCGGCGGCATGCTCATTTACGATCACGTCGAAAAGCGCAGCTATGGCACGGTCGAAGCGCTGGAAATGCTGGCTGCCAGCAGGCCATACCGCGACCTGCTGGTCGAAGCCCGCGTGCGCCTTTCAGACCTGCCGGAAATCCCCGCCGAAGCTCAGGGCTCGCCGCTTCGCTATAATGGCGACCTTGAGCGCCACCAGCGTTACGTTGCCTATTCCCACAATCAGGAAAGCTTCAAGTTCCTGATGGACCCGATGCTTCAGACCGGCGCGGAAAAGATCTCCGCCATGGGCTATGGCAACGCCATCAACGCGCTGTCCGACCAGGAAGGCGGCGTCGCGAAGTATTTCTCGCAGCGTTTTGCCCAGGTGACCAACCCGCCGCTCGACAGCATCCGCGAGGCCGACGGCATGACGCTCAGGATCGCGCTCGGCGCCAAGCCGAATATCGGCGCGAAGGCAGCAAGGCAGATCGTCATCCCCTCGCCCATCCTCACTCATCTCGACATGCTGAAGCTGCGCGAGCAGACGGAAACACCTTTCCGCTGCTTCGAGATGCTCTACACGCCGATCCTCGACGATGCGGATGCCAATGCGCTGGCGCTTGAGGCCGGCATAGGCACGCTTTGCGATGCGATTGCAGCCTTTGCCCGCGAGGAAGGCGGGATTGCCGTCGTCACAGACCGGCATGTGTCACGCGACCGCGCGGCGCTTCCGATGATCCTTGTCGTCTCGGCAATCAACCAGAAGCTCATTGAGGAAGGCGCACGTCTGCGCGTTTCACTCGTCGTCGAAAGCGGCCAGATCTCGTCCTCCCACCATGTCGCGGCGGCGCTCGGCTTCGGCGCTTCGGCTGTTTACCCGCTCGGCGTGCAGTTCCGCGCCGAGGAAAAGTTCGGGGCGGAAGCCGACAAGGCCTTCAAGCGCTTCGCCAAGGCGGCCGAAAAGTCGCTGATGAAGACCATGGGCAAGGTCGGTCTCTGCACCGCCGAAAGCTATGTCGCCGGCGAATTTTTCGAGCCGAATTTCCTCGATACCAGCGATCCGGTGCTCAAGCGCTACTTCCCGAACGTCAAGACGCCGGTCGGTGGCGTCAACTTCAAGGTCATCGCCCAGGCGGTCGCCGACTGGCATGCCAAGGCATTGACGGTGAAGAGCGAGGATGAGATCCCGTTGCTTGGCCTGTTCAAGGAACGTGCAGAGGGTGCCGGTCATTCCTTCGGCACCACGGCCGTGCGTGGCTTCGTCGATATGACGGAGGAAATGCCCTCATTCGCCGAACCGGATGGCGAGGAAGATCCCTTCCTGCGCCTGCTCACCCTCAACCGCCTCGACGACGCTTTCGGCATCGACGACGCGGCCTATACCAACACGAGCTACGACCGCCTGTCTTCCGAAGCGATCGACCGTTTCACCATCACGCCCGGTTACCGTTCCTTCGCCCGGATGATGGCAGAAGAACGCGCCCGTCGTCCCGCCGCTCTTCGCGACGTGCTGGCCTTCCCGGCAGATGTCACCTACGCGACCTCACCGGACGATTTCCGCAAGGAGATGAAGCGGTTTTCCCGCAAGGGGAACAACAGCTTCCTCGTGCGTGGACTGTGCTGCGAGGCCTTACCCGACGATGTCTTCCGCCTGACCCTGACCGGTCCGCAGGGCGGCGATCTTGCCCGGCTTGCAGCGCTCGGCCAGTCGCTCGTCGTCCGCTTCGGCGCAGATATCCTCGGCCATTGGCTGGAAGGCGGTGCGCTTGCCGTCCACGCGAGCGGCCAGGCTCTCGCTTACCTGAAGCTTCTCGGCACCGCCCCCACCGGCATTGCGCTCGATGAGGTTCAGCCGGCGAGCGAAATCACGCCGCTTCTCGCATCGGGCGCCATGAGCCATGGTGCGCTGGTGGCAACCGCTCACGAAGCCGTCGCCCACGGCACCAACATGGTCGGCGGCATGTCGAATTCCGGCGAAGGCGGCGAACATATTTCCCGTTACGGCACGATCCGTGCCTCGCGCATCAAGCAGTTCGCGTCAGGCCGTTTCGGCATCTGGGCAGGTTACCTCGCCGATCCGATGCTGGATGAGCTGGAAATCAAGATCGGCCAGGGCGCAAAGCCCGGCGAAGGCGGACAGCTGCCTGCCGCCAAGGTGACGGTCGAGATCGCTGCGGCGCGCGGCGGCACGCCGGGCGTCGAACTGGTCTCGCCGCCACCGCATCACGATACCTATTCGATCGAGGATCTGGCGCAGCTCATCCACGACTGCAAGGCGGCGCGCGTGCGCGTCATCGTCAAGCTCGTCTCGTCGGAAGGTATCGGCACGATCGCCGTCGGCGTCGCCAAGGCGGGTGCCGATGTCATCAACGTCGCCGGCAATACCGGCGGTACCGGGGCGGCTGCCGTCACCAGCCTCAAATACACCGGCCGCGCCGCTGAAATCGGCATTGCCGAAGTGCATCAGGCGCTCTGCGCCAACGGGTTGCGCCAGAAGGTGCTGCTGCGTTGCTCCGGCGCGCACCAGACCGCCAGCGACGTGGTAAAGTCCGCCCTACTCGGCGGCGACAGTTTTGAATTCGGTACGACGGCGCTGATGATGCTGAAATGCGTCATGGCGAAGAACTGCAACATCAAGTGCCCGGCGGGCCTCACCACCAATGCCGAAGTGTTTGACGGCGACCCACGGGCGCTGGCGCAGTATCTCCTGAACATCGCCCATGAAACCCGCGAAATCCTCGCGTCCCTCGGCTTCCGGTCTCTTCGCGAAGCGCGGGGACGCAGCGACCTTCTTCACCTTCTCGATCACCCGTCCAGCGTCGGGCAGCTTGACCTCCGCGCGATGCTGCAGGTGGTCGAGGAGGTGAAGATCACCGATCCGGTCTATATGGAAAAGGATTACGCAGTCGATGATGCCTTCATCGACATGGTGCGCTCGGCATTGATCGACGGCGGCCTGCCGGTGGTCGAGCTTGGCGGCAACCAGCATCTCAACAACCGCAACAAGAGCGTCGGCGGCCAGCTGGCGGTCGATATCGAGCGGATGCTGAACCACGAACTGAGCGAGGACGAGACACGTCATCTTCCGGCGGTGCGGCAGGACAAGCGCGGTCGCCGTTTCCTCGATGCGGGTTCGGTCAAGATCGCCACATCCGGCTCCGCCGGCCAGTCCTATGGCGCATTCTGCAACGACGGCATGATGCTGACACATACCGGCACCTGCAATGACGGCGTGGCTAAGAGCGCCAATGGCGGCACGATCTCCGTTCGTTCGCCGGGCGGCGGTTCGGTCGAGGCAGGCGGCAACGTGCTGATCGGCAATTTCGCCCTGTTCGGTGCAACCGGCGGCCGCCTCTTCGTCGAAGGCCAGGCGGGCGACCGGTTTGCCGTGCGCAATTCCGGCTCCACCGCGGTCGTCGAAGGCGTTGGCGATTTCTGCTGCGAATACATGACCAACGGCGCCGTCCTCAATCTCGGCTCCTTCGGCAAGGGCGTCGGCAACGGCATGAGCGGCGGCTTCTTCTATCAGTACGATCCCTATCGCGACCTGCCGAAGAAGATGAGCCACGATTCCATCCTGATCGGCTCGATCGCCGATCCGACCGACCCTTATGTGGCCTTCCACGCCGACGCGATCCGCATGATGCTGCAATGGCATGTGGAAGCGACGGGATCGGAAAAGGCGCGCTGGCTGCTCGAAAACTTCGAAAGCGAACGCTCGAATTTCGTCTATTGCCTGCCGCGCGCACTGCTCCTCTATCAGGATAGCGATGCCATCCTGAAGGCGAAGAGCCGCAAGGACCTGATCGAGGAACTGTCGACCGCACTTGCCGGCCATCAGGTGCGCAAGTTCAAGCTCGCCTATCGCGATCGCAAGCCGATATTGAACGGCAAGGCTCCCGGCCATGGTGAGACGGACACCGAAGAGATGTTCACGCTCATCAACAACTACACGGTGCTTTCCATGGCGCAGTCGCTTGCGATGGCGCGGGTTCCCAACGCACTCGGCCCGTCCGAACCGGCGGTCGAAAAGGCGGTGCGCAACCTGATCCTGACCGAGGATTTCGCGCTGATGCAGAAACTGTCGCGTTATGCCCGCGAGGCGATTGCCGATTACGACGACCAGGGCCTTGCGGTTCTCGTCTCCGAAAAGCGGCTTTCGGATTATCGCCAAGCGCTCGCCGGCCGCAACACGCTGTCGATCGACAGCCCCGGCACCTATGGCTGGATCATCCAGCAGACGGAAAGCAACCGCGACCGGATCGGACGCATCCCGAGCTTCGAGGAGCTCTTTGCAGCCAAGGCCGTCGGTGGCCTTGCAACAGCCAGAGCCTGAGACCGTGCCGATGATGATCCCGCATATCCCCGAGGACGCTCCCTTCAACGGCGAACAGCGCGCCTGGCTGTCCGGTTTCATGGCCGGCCTCAATTCGCGCCTCATCGCTGGTGAAAATACCGCCAGCGCTCCGGCTTCTAGTGCCGCGCAGCCGATCCATATCCTTTACGGCACCCAGACCGGCAATTCCGAAAATCTGGCCATGGATGCCGCCGCTTCCGCCAAAGGCATCGGGATGGCGCCGGAGGTGCGCGGCCTCGACGATATCGAGATGGAAGCGCTCGCGGCAATGCGCCATGTGGTGATCGTCACCTCCACCTATGGCGAGGGCGAGATGCCGGACAATGCCCAGCTTTTCTGGGAGGCATTGTCCGCCGATACCGCGCCGCGTCTCGAGGGCATGAAGTTCGCCGTCTTGGCTCTTGGCGATACCGGCTATGACGGCTTCTGCCAGGCGGGCAAGTTGATCGACACACGCCTCGAACAGCTCGGCGCCACGCGTATCGCCACCCGTCTAGATTGCGATATCGATTTCGAGGATGCCGCTGCCGCATGGTTTGGCGAAACCCTGCCGCTTGCGGCCGAAAAGCCGGTCGCCGGCGCAGCCACCGCGACGGCACCATCACGAGAACAAACCGGCTGGAGCCGTAAGAACCCTTACGTCTCGACAATGGCGGTCAATCGCCGCCTCTCCGGGGCAGCTTCGACCAAGGAAATCCGTCATTTCGAATTCGATCTGGCAGATAGTGGTCTCGTTTACGAAGCAGGTGATGCGCTCGGTGTCATGCCGGTCAACGATCCGGCACTGGTCGATCTGCTGATCGCAAGGCTCGGCGCTGCGGCCGAAACAGAAATCAGCGGTGCCTCACTCGGCGCGCGGCTCTCGACCCAATATGAAATCTCGACGCCGTCGCGCGACCTGATTGCCGAAGTCGAACGCCGTGCCGGCCACGAGGAACTCACCCATGTCGTCCGCAATGGCGACAAGGAAGCGCTCGATGCGTTTCTGTGGAGCAAGGACACGCTCGACCTGATCTCACTCATTCCGCAAGGCAGCCTGAATGCCTTGGAGTTTGCAGCTCTTTTGAAGCCGCTTCAACATCGCGCCTATTCGATCTCGTCCAGCCCGAAAGAGGCAGAAGGTAGCGTCCATCTCACCGTTGCAAGCGTCCGTTATCACGCTGCCAACCGCGATCGAGGCGGTGTCTGCTCGACCTATATGGCGGATCGGGTGACTGAGGGTGCCTCCGCAGGCATTTTCGTCTCGCCGAACAAGGCTTTTCGCGTACCCGGCAATGACGATGCGCCGATGATCATGGTCGGTCCCGGCACCGGAATTGCCCCCTTCCGCGCCTTCCTGCAGGAACGTCGTGCCCGCGGGGCAAAGGGCCGCAACTGGCTGTTCTTCGGTGACCAACGCCGCGAAAGCGACTTCATCTATGAAGACGAGCTTTCGACGATGAGCCGCGACGGCCTACTGACCCGCCTCGATCTCGCTTTCTCGCGCGATCAGGATGCCAAGATCTATGTCCAGACGCGGATGAAGGAAAACGGCAAGGCGCTGTTTTCCTGGCTGGAAGACGGTGCCTCCTTCTACGTCTGCGGCGATGCCAGCCGCATGGCCCGCGATGTCGACACTGCGCTCGGTGAGATCATCGCCGAACATGGCGGCATGACCGCGGAAAAGGCAGCGGACTATCTGGCCGGCCTGAAGAAGGACAAGCGGTATCTCCGCGACGTCTACTGACGGCTGACTTATGCGGTTGCGAGCCTGACAGGTCAGTGGCTCGCGGACGCGAAGATCTCGATGACGAAACAGGGCTCTTGGGTCTCAAGCCTCAAGTCACGGCTATCTGCCGGATTATCAAGGATCACGGCGTCGAGCGGGCCAAGCTCGACCGGTGACACCTGCGCCTTGCCCGTCACAACGAGGATGACGAGTGTCGCCTCAGCAGAGAACCCGATCTCGCCGCCGTGCTCTGCCCGTGTCACACGATGCGAAAAGCGCCCGCGCCGGGTCATCACATTCAGATCGGTAATCGGCCCTTCCTGAAGCACGGCTTCGGTCTTGGCATCACCCGCAAACGAAAACGGCATAGATTTACGGCCAAGTATCGTCGACGCCATGCCTTCGACCGAAAGCATCATGCCATCCCCGGTCAGGATGCTCAGCGTCCGGTCAATGCCCGGAAAGATGGAGAACGGGCCATCGGACACGACCGGCGCCATGCTGATGCGCCAGTCGAATGTGTCGACGTTCGCGCTTTCAGGAAAGACGGCGATCTCGACCGTCTCTCCCTTGCCGTTCTTCCACGGCATGCGCTCGTGGTCGCCTGCACGAAGAATGCGCATCGGCTCAGTTTCCGAGGATGCCAGGGAGACGCAATCCCTTTTCGGTCGCGCATTCAACGGCGATCTCATATCCCGCATCCGCGTGGCGCATGACGCCGGTCGCCGGGTCATTCCACAGCACTCGCTCCAGACGGCGCTCGGCATCTTCCGACCCGTCAGCGCAGATCACCATGCCGGAATGCTGCGAATAGCCCATGCCGACGCCGCCGCCGTGATGCAGCGACACCCATGTGGCGCCCGATGCGGTATTCAGGAGCGCATTGAGCAGTGGCCAGTCGGAGACGGCATCCGATCCATCCTTCATCGCTTCCGTCTCACGGTTCGGCGACGCGACCGAGCCACTGTCGAGATGATCGCGGCCGATGACGATCGGGGCGGAAAGCTCGCCATTGCGGACCATTTCGTTGAAGGCGAGGCCGAGCTTGTGGCGATCACCGAGACCCACCCAGCAAATTCGTGCCGGAAGTCCCTGAAACGCAATACGTTCCTTCGCCATGTCCAGCCAGTTGTGCAGGTGCTTGTTGTCCGGCAGCAGTTCCTTCACCTTGGCATCGGTCTTGTAGATATCCTCCGGATCGCCGGAGAGTGCGGCCCAGCGGAACGGGCCGATGCCGCGGCAAAAGAGCGGACGGATGTAGGCTGGCACAAAACCGGGGAAGGCAAAGGCGTTTTCCAGCCCCTCATCCTTGGCCACCTGACGGATATTGTTGCCGTAATCGAGCGTCGGCACACCGGCATCCCAGAAGGCAACCATGGCTTCGACATGCGCCTTCATCGATGCGCGGGCGGCGACTTCAACCGACTTCGGATCGCTTTCGCGCTTGGCCTTGGCCTCCTCGACCGTCCAGCCGATCGGCAGATAACCGTTGCGCGGATCATGCGCCGAGGTCTGGTCGGTAACGATATCGGGGCGTGGGCCACCGGCCTGCATGCGCTTGACCAGTTCCGGGAAGATTTCGGCGGCATTGCCGAGCAGGCCGACCGATTTGGCTTCGCCCTTGGCCGTCCACTCGGCGATTAAGGCCAATGCTTCGTCCAGCGTCTTCGCCTTGGCATCGACATATCGAGTGCGCAGGCGAAAATCGATGCGGGTCTCGTCGCATTCCACCGCAAGGCAGCAGGCGCCGGCCATGACGGCTGCGAGCGGCTGGGCGCCGCCCATGCCACCGAGGCCACCGGTCAGGATCCACTTCCCCTTGAGGCTGCCGTTATAGTGCTGGCGACCGGCCTCGACGAAGGTTTCATACGTACCCTGAACGATGCCCTGCGTGCCGATATAGATCCACGAACCGGCGGTCATCTGGCCGTACATGGCGAGACCCTTCTTATCCAGCTCGTTGAAATGGTCCCAGGTCGCCCAATGCGGCACGAGGTTGGAATTGGCGATCAGCACACGCGGCGCATCCTTGTGGGTGCGGAACACGCCGACCGGCTTGCCGGATTGCACAAGCAGGGTTTCTTCTTCGGTCAGCGTCTTCAGCGTTGCGGCGATCTTGTCGAAATCGTCCCAGGTGCGGGCCGCGCGGCCGATACCGCCATAGACGACCAGCTCATGCGGGTTCTCGGCCACGTCCGGGTCGAGATTGTTCATCAGCATGCGAAGCGGCGCTTCCGTCGTCCAGCTCTTGGCATTGAGTTCAGATCCCCGCGGGGAGCGGACGTCGCGGATATTGTGGCGCGGATTGGTCATGACTTCTGTTCCCGTTGTTCTTCTGCAATCAGATGTCGAGCACCGGCAGGATGCCGGGAGAAATAGCGGAGGCGAGTGCACCGGATGAAACGAGGACACTCGCGGCAGCAAGATCCGGCGCCATGTAGCGATCGTCTTCGAGCGACGGAATGGCAGCGCGCAGCACCGCCACGGCCTTTTCCAACTCCGGGCTGGTCTTCAGCGGACCGCGCAGCTCGACGCCCTGAACCGCAGCAAGGGCCTCGATGCCGAGAATGCCGAACAGGTTTTCCGTCATCGCCAGCAGGCGGCGGGCACCGTGGCATGCCATGGAAACATGATCTTCCTGGTTGGCCGAAGTCGGCGTCGAATCCACCGAGGCCGGATGCGACATCTGCTTGTTTTCGCTCATCAGCGCGGCAGACGTGACTTCGGCGATCATCAGGCCGGAATTCAGGCCCGGTTTTTGCGAGAGAAACGCCGGCAGGCCATAAGAGAGGGCGGGATCGACCAGAAGCGCTACACGGCGCTGGGCAATCGCGCCGATTTCGCAGATGGCGAGCGCCGTCTGGTCGGCGGCGAAGGCGACCGGTTCGGCGTGGAAATTGCCGCCCGAAACGACTTCGCTATCGGAGAGAACCAGCGGATTGTCGGTCACCGCATTGGCTTCGATTTCCAGCGTGCGGGCGACCTGTCGCAACAGGTCGAGGCAGGCGCCATCCACCTGCGGCTGGCAGCGGATGCAATAGGGATCCTGCACACGTTCGTCACCCTCGATATGGCTTTCGCGGATTTCGGAACCGGTCAGAAGCTGGCGCAGCGCGGCACCGGCATCGATCTGCCCCTTGTGACCACGCAAAGTATGGATGTCCGGATGGAAAGGGGCGGAAGACCCCATTGCCGCATCGGTGGACAATGCGCCAGTAACCAGTGCAGTCTGTGCGGCGCGATGGGCGCGGAACAGACCGGCAAGCGCCAGCGCGGTCGAGGTCTGGGTACCGTTGATGAGGGCCAGTCCTTCCTTGGCAGCGAGCACGACCGGCGTCAGGCCTGCCTTTGCAAGCGCATCGGCGGAAGCCATCCGCTCGCCGGCGAAAAAGGCCTCACCCTCGCCCATCATCGAGGCTGCCATATGGGCAAGCGGTGCAAGGTCGCCGGAAGCGCCGACCGAGCCCTTTTCAGGGATGACCGGGATGACGCCCTTTGCCAGCATGCCCTCGATCAACCGCACCAGATCCAGCCGGACGCCCGAAGCGCCGCGACCAAGCGAGATCAGCTTCAGCGCCATGATCAACCGCACGACGTTTTCCGGCAAGGCAGCGCCGATACCGCAGCAATGCGACAGGATGAGATTGCGCTGCAGCGTGGCAAGATCGGCACTGTCGATCTTGATCGAGGCGAGCTTGCCGAAGCCGGTATTGATGCCATAGACGGGCGCGTTGCCGGCGGCGATCTCGGCGATGCGACGAGCGCCCTTCTCTATGCCCGCATCGAAGGAGCGGTCGAGAACGGCCGGTTCATTGTCCCAATAGATGTTTGCGAGATCGGCAAGCGGGACGCTGCCCGGATGAAGCGTGATCGTCATGCGGATACCTGCTGGCCCTTGATGGTCTGGCCTTTGAAGATGCGGGAATAGAGCGGATTGAAGCCGATGCGATAAACAAGCTCCGCAGGGCGCTGGATATTCCAGATCGCGAGATCGGCGGACTTGCCGACTTCCAGCGTACCGGTTTGGCGCAGAAGTCCGAGAGCCCGGGCCGCCTCGCGCGTGACGCCGGCAATGCACTCATCCACCGTCAGGCGAAAGAGCGTTGCCGACATGTTCATCGTCAGAAGCAGTGAGGTCAGCGGAGAGGTGCCGGGATTGCAGTCGGTGGCGATTGCTATCTTCACACCAGCATCGCGCAGCGCCTGGATTGGCGGCTTTTGGGTTTCATTGATGGCGTAAAAAGCACCGGGCAGGATTACGGCCACCGTGCCCGCCTCGGCCATCGCGGCAGCACCCTCGGCATCGAGATATTCCAGATGATCGGCAGACAGCGCGCCATAGGACGCCGCCATTTTTGCCCCGCCAAGGTTCGACAACTGTTCGGCGTGCAGCTTTACCGGAATGCCGAACGCCTTGGCGTGATCGAAGACACGAGCCATCTCCTCGACCGAAAAGGCGATGCCTTCGCAAAATCCGTCGACGGCATCGATCAGACCTTCGGCATGCGCCTTGTCCATGCCCGGCAGCACGATATCGGTGATGTAATCGCCGTTGCGACCCCTGTATTCGACCGGCGTCGCGTGGGCTGCGAGATAGGAGGTTACGACGCGAACGGGGCGAACCTTTTCCAGCGCGCGCGCGGCGCGCAGCATGTTGAGCTCACCTTCGATCGAAAGCCCGTAACCGGACTTGATCTCAAGCGTCGAGACAGCTTCGGCAAGCAGAGTATCCACGCGCGGCAGCGCCGCCTCGACCAAACCTTCAACGGAAAGCGCATTGGTTGCCTTGACGGAGGAAACGATGCCGCCGCCGGCGCGCGCCACCTCTTCATAGGTCGCGCCTTCGAGCCGCATCTCGAATTCCATCGCACGATCGCCGCCGAAGACGATATGCGTATGGCAATCGATCAGACCCGGCGTGATCCAGCGCCCCTCGCAATCGATGATCGAGGCAGCATCCTTCAAATCCGCCGGTAGATCGACCTCAGCGCCGACGAATACGATCCGCCCATCCTTGGCCGCGATCGCGCCATTCTCCATGACGCCAAGCCCATTCGCGCCCTCGGCAAGGGTCGCCAGATGCGCATTTGTCAAGACCGTGATGCCCGCATGAGGCTCGGAATGACTGGAAGAAACACTGCCCAAGTTTTCGTTCCCGCACATTGATTGCGCCTTTAATTATGGGTAAACATGTATATACATAATAGCCATCTTGGCAAGCGTTTATCTTCACCTGAAGATACACCCGTGATCAGACAATCCAACGACGGACCGGCAATCATGACCAATTCGGCTGCTTCGACGCTTCATGCAGGCTCGGCACTCCTGCCTCAGGGATGGGCTTCCAATGTGCGCATCTCGATCACGGGCGGGATTATCTCGGATATCGATTTCGGCGTTGACGCCAAGGCAACCGACGAGCGTCATTCGGTTCTCGTCCCTGCCATGAGCAATCTTCACAGCCACGCATTCCAGCGCGCCATGTCCGGCTTGGCCGAACTTCGCGGACCGACAGACGACAGTTTTTGGAGCTGGCGCGTCCTGATGTATCGTTTCGCCCTGCAGATGACGCCGGAACAGATCGAGGCGGTTGCGGCACAGCTCTATATGGAAATGCTCGAATCCGGGTTCTGCCGCGTCGGTGAGTTCCACTATCTGCATCACGACCGCGACGGCTCGCTTTATGCCAATATCGCAGAACATGCCGAGCGGATCGGCGCGGCGAGCGCCGAGACGGGTATCGGCCTCACCTTGCTGCCGGTCTTTTATGCGCATTCCGGCTTCGGCGGGCAGGCTCCGATCGACGGCCAGCGCCGTTTCATCAATTCGACAGAGAGTTTTGGCCAACTGATAGAGGCTTGCCGGACAATGCAGGCCTCACTACCCGGCATGCAGCTCGGCATAGCGCCGCACAGCCTGCGCGCAGTCACGCCCGACGAGCTGACCGCTATTCTGCCCTTGGCCGAAGGCGGCCCCGTGCATATCCATATCGCCGAACAGACCAAGGAAGTGGAGGACTGTATCGCATGGTCCGGTGCGCGCCCGGTCGAATGGCTGCTGGATCATGCTCCGGTCGATGATCGCTGGTGCCTGATCCACGCCACCCACCTGACGGATCAGGAAGTGGCGAATATGGCCACAAGCGGCGCGGTCGCCGGTCTCTGCCCGATCACCGAGGCCAATCTCGGTGACGGTACGTTCGCAGCCTCCGCATTCCTTTCAAAGGGCGGCCGCTTCGGCGTCGGGTCGGATTCCAACGTGCAGATTTCTCTCGCGGGCGAATTGCGCCAGCTCGAATATTCGCAACGTCTCGCTCATCGCGCCCGCAACGTCATTGCGGCACCGAACGGATCAACCGGTCGCCGACTTTTCGACGCGGCTATTTATGGCGGGGCACAGGCTCTTGCGACGAAGGCGGGGCTGGCTGCAGGCGCCCCCGCCGATATCGTTGCTCTCGATACCGGCAATGCCTCCTATCTCGCAGAGGACAGCCTGCTTGATAACTGGATTTTCGGTGGAGATGTCACAGTCGAAAGCGTCTGGGCTGCAGGCAACAAGAAGGTCGTCAACGGCCGGCACGTAGCACGAGACAAGATCCGGAAACACTTCGCAAAAACAATGCAGGCCCTGCTTAGCGGTTAAGCGGCTACTGAATAGGGCGACTCGCGCCGGACCGATTTAGACACGACAACCAGCAAGCTTTTGAAGCGGACTTTGCTGCACAAGATGCCATCAGGCTGTGAGCAGCTGGGCCTGAACATGAGACACTAAGGGGGGTATTTCGCCCCCTCAACGCTTGCTTAATTGATCACCGGCTCAGACACTTTGGCACCGAATTCTGTCTTTAGAAAATCGAAGTCACAGCCCTTGTCTGCCTGTTCGATATGTTTGGTGAACATAAAGCCATAGCCCCGCTCGTAGAGCGGCTCGGGTGATACCCAGGCAGCCTTGCGTGCCGCCAGTTCATCATCCGGGACGAGCATGTTGAGGCTGCGGGCCGGAATATCGAGTTCCACCATATCCCCGGTTTTCAACAGGGCCAGCGGTCCACCGACAAAGGCTTCCGGTGCGGCGTGCAGCACGCAGGCCCCGAAACTCGTTCCCGACATGCGGGCATCGGAAATCCGCACCATGTCCCGCAGGCCGAGTTTCAAAAGCGCTTTCGGCATCGGGATCATCCCCCATTCCGGCATTCCCGGTCCGCCCTGCGGCCCTGCATTGCGCAGCACCAGCACCGTTTCCGGCGTCAGTGGATAATCGGGATCGTCGATAATCTTCTTCAGTTCCGAATAGCTGTCGGCCACCAATGCCGGACCCTGGTGCCGGTGAAATTTCGGATCGCAGGCCGCGGGCTTGATCACTGCTCCATCCGGGCAAAGATTGCCCTTCAAGACGGCCAGCGACCCTTCGTGATAGACGGGATTGGACAGCGGCCGGATGACATCCTCGTTCCAGATCTTCACATCATCCAGCCCATCCGTGAGCGGCTTGCCTGTGACGGTGATAGCGGTCGGATCCAGCTTGTCGCCAAGCTGCTTCATCAGCGCCCGCAAGCCCCCGGCATAGAAGAAATCCTCCATCAGATAGGTCGCGCCTGAAGGACGGATGTTTGCGATAACCGGCGTCGTGCGGCCGATGCGGTCAAGATCCTCTAGTTCCAACGGCACGCCGGCGCGGCGCGCCATGGCGATCAGGTGGATGATCGCATTGGTCGAACAGCCCGTCGCCATCGCCACTGTGACGGCGTTGGTGACAGCAGCCGGCGTGATCACCTTTTCGGGCGTCAGATCCTCCCACACCATCTCGACGATCCGCCGGCCGCAGGTGGCCGACATGCGCTGATGGTTGGCATCGGCCGCCGGAATGGAGGAAGCATTCGGCAAGGTGAGCCCCATCGCCTCGGCAATCGCCGTCATCGTGGACGCTGTGCCCATGGTCATGCAATGGCCGTAGCTGCGGGCGATACCGCCTTCGATCCCCTGCCATTCCTCTTTTGAAATCGTTCCGGCCCGCCGTTCATCCCAATATTTGAAGCCGTCTGTGCCGGAGCCCAGAGCCTTTCCGGCATAGTTACCGCGCAGCATCGGCCCGGCCGGCAGGTAGATGAAAGGCAGTCCCATCGACACCGCGCCCATGACCAGTCCCGGCGTGGTCTTGTCACAACCACCCATCAGCACCGCACCATCAATCGGGTGCGATCTGAGCAGTTCCTCTGTCTCCATTGCCAGCATGTTGCGATAGAGCATGGTCGTCGGTTTGACGAAATTTTCCGAGAGCGACAGCGCCGGCAGTTCCATCGGAAAGCCGCCTGCCTGCAAGACACCACGCTTCACCCATTCAGCCCGTTCGCGAAAGTGCATGTGGCAGGGCTGCGCATCCGACCATGTGTTGATGATCGCAATGATCGGCCGACCTTCCCAGTCTTCCGGCGCATAGCCCATCTGCATGGTCCGCGACCGATGGCCGAACGACCGCTGGTCGTCCGGCATCATCCAGCGCGCCGAGCGCAGTTCCTCATACGTCTTTTTCCTGATCGTCATTCTTCACTCCTCGCACCATAAGGCGCTGCCAATCGGCTCATCAGAAGCTGATTCCGTTGCCTGAAATGAAAGCCGAAAGCGCAGCTTGCTGCTGTGCCGTCAAAGGCCAGGCCGAGGGCGGGCGTGCTGGGCCACAATCATGCCCAATCAGCGCCAGCGCGGCCTTCACCCCGGTCACATTCGTCCCGTTCATCTCTTCAGCCCGAACCGACTCGAAGTCCTTCATGCCGTCGATCAGCCGGTTGGCGCCCGTATAGTCACCCGTTGCAAGTGCGGCATGAATGGCAACTGACCTTTGCGGCCAGACATTGATGAGGCCGGACGTGAAACCTCGCGCACCAACCGCATAGAATACCGGTGCCCAGATCTCCGCCAGACCGCCCACCCAAACGATCTCCGGATCGCAGGCCGCCATCGCTTCCGATAGTTTCAATGGGTTTGGCGTTGCCCATTTGACGCCGATGACGGAGGGCAGCGCGCACAGATCCGCAATCGCCCTGGTGCCGATTGCATCGTTGCGCAAATAAAGCACGACCGGCAACCCGTCTGCCGCATCCGCCACCGTCCGTACGTAATCGACAAGCCCGCGCGGGGAGGAAAACGGATCCGGTGACTGATGGACCATCAGCGCCGAAGCGCCGGCTTGACGCGACACGGATGCCAGCCGACAGGCATCACGTATGCCTCGCCCGACGCCGGCTACCAGTGGCACCCGGCCGGCCACATGTTCGGCCGAAGATTGCACCATCGCCTCTGCCTCGTCGAGCGTCAGGGCGTAAAACTCGCCGGTATTGCCATTGGCGACCATGATATGGACGCCCGCGGCGATCGCCCGATCGATGATCGGCTCCTGCATCTCCGGCAGGATATCGCCGTTATGATCGTAAGGCGTGACCAGAATGCCGGATATGCCGGTAAGGGCGGATTTCAGATCCTGCATCATTGCGTCCTACTCCGTAAATGCCTCTTCGCGCTTGCGGCTGATGCTCGGCGAAAGCACGAGCGCCAGAACCACGACGGCGAAGATCAGAAGCGAAAGGCTGAGCGGGCTGCGCACGAAAATCGACGGATCGCCCTGGCTGATCAGCATCGCACGGCGCAAATTCTCCTCCAGCATCGGCCCAAGAATGAAGCCCAGAAGCAACGGCGCCGGTTCGAACCGCATTTTGCTGAGCGCAAAGCCGATGACGCTGAAACCCGCCATGACGAATACGTCGAAGACGCTGTTGTTGATGCTGTAGGCGCCGATGCAACAGAAGCCGATAATAGCAGGGAAGAGGAGATGATACGGCACGGTTAGCATTTTCACCCAGAGCCCGATCAGCGGCAGGTTGAGGATGACAAGCATGAGGTTGCCCGACCACATTGAAACAATCATACCCCAGAACAGAGCCGGTTCGTCCGAGATGACGTTCGGACCGGGGGTAATACCCTGTATGATCATGGCGCCGACCATCAACGCCATCACCGGGTTGCCAGGAATGCCGAGCGTCAGCATCGGAATGAATGAGGTCTGCGCGCCGGCATTGTTGGCGGATTCCGGTGCTGCAACGCCTTCGATCGCCCCTTTGCCGAATTCGGCGCGGTTTGGGGAAATCCGTTTTTCCATCGCATAGGAAGCAAACGAGGCAAGCATCGCTCCACCGCCGGGCAGGATCCCGAGAAAGGAACCGAGGGCGGTGCCGCGAAGGACGGGGGCGATGATCCGCTTGATATCCTGCCTGGTCAGCATCAGTCCGGTGACGCGTTTCACACCCACCGAACGTTCATGCTCGCTTTCCAGGTTGCGCAGGATCTCGCAGATCCCGAAGATACCCATGCTAACGGCAACGAAGTTCAAACCGTCATAGAGTTCGGGAATATCAAAAACATAACGCGGCGTGCCGCTCTCCACATCGGTGCCGACCGTGCCGAGGATCAATCCGAAGACGATCATTGCAAATGCCTTCAACAGCGACCCACTGGCGAGCGCAACCGAAGCGACGAGACCCAGCACCATCAGCGAAAAATATTCCGCCGGCCCGAAATTCAGCGCTACGGCTGCCAGAGGCGGTGCGGCAACAGCAAGAAGGATGGTTGCCACTGTACCTGCGAAAAACGAACCGAGTGCCGCCGTAGCAAGCGCAGCACCGGCTCGGCCGTTGCGCGCCATCTGATACCCGTCGATTGCAGTAACAACCGAGGAGCTTTCGCCCGGCAGATTGATCAGGATCGCCGTTGTCGAGCCACCATACTGCGCACCGTAGAAGATGCCAGCCAGCATGATCAGTGCCGATTCCGGCGGCAAGCCGAAAGTGATCGGCAACAGCATGGCGATCGTCGCCGTCGGCCCTAGCCCCGGCAGTACACCGATCGCGGTGCCGAGCAGGCAGCCGATAAAGCCATAGAACAGGTTCATCGGCATGAAGGCGGTCGAAGCACCGAGCCAGAGGTTAGAGAAGATATCCATAAGCAATCCATTCCGTTTCGTCGGCTAGTCAGAAAGCACTTGTGAGAGCCCGCTAGAAAAGTTCGCCGATAAAGGGGGTCCAGGGGCCAAAGGCTGAGACCGGAAGCGACAGGAGCTTGGTGAAAAGCAACACGGAACAGGCAGCAAGAAACAGTCCGAGCAGAATTGAATGTCGCCAATTGGCATAGCGGCTGGCGGTCGCTACGCCGACGATCAGCAGGAGCATTGTCGGCGCCAAACCAAGCCCCGCAAGTGCGAGACCGAAGCCGATCGGTCCGAGAATTACCAGAAAATAAGCCTTCCAGTTCCAGGTTTCCGGATCACCTGCTTCGGCATCGACCATCAGCGACTGCACGACGATCAACGCACCAATAGCCATCAGGAGAAGGCTCAACATGGTCGGGAAGTAACCCGGCCCCATCTGGAAGGAGTTCCCGACTTCAAGTTCCCGGCCGAACCAGATGAACAGCAAGCCGACACAGATCATCGTCACGCCGCCGACGAAGTCGCGGCTGTTTCTAATTTTCAGCATGGCATGATACTCGCGTGTGAAAGACATGCCGGCCGGGAACTGGATCCGGCCGGCAGATTGGCTCATTGCAGCGGCACGTTCGCGGCCTTGATGACGTCAGCCCACTTTGCCGTTTCCTTGTCTATAAAAGCCTGGAACTCGGCCGGCGTATTACCGACCGGCGTCACGCCCATCGCCTTGAGCTTTTCCTGCATCGCAGGCTCCGCGATAATGGCCTGAACTTCCTTGCTGAGCTTTTCGACGATTTCCGGCGGCGTGCCGGGAGGAGCGAAGAGGCCATGCCACGAGGTCGCCTCGAAGCCGGGAATCGTGCTTGCCATGGTCGGCACGTCGGGCAGCAAATCAGCCTTTCCGAGGCTGGTGACAGCCAGCGCCTTCACCTTGCCCGCCTTCACCTGCTGGGCGGCCGTTGGAATATTGTCGAACATCATATCCACATGGCCGGCCACGACATCGAGGATCGCCTGACTGCTACCCTTGTATGGAACGTGAGTAATCTTGATGCCGGCTTTGGTCGCGAGAAGCTCGCCGGCCAGATGGATGGAGGTACCGACGCCAGAAGACGCATAGGTATGCTTGCCCGGCTCTGTTTTCAGGAACGCGATCAGCTCCTCTACATTGTTCGCCTTGATCTTGTCCGGGTTGACAACGAGCACGTTCGGCAGGCTGGCGATCAGCGAAATAGGTGCGAAACCTTTCTCTTTGTCGTAAGGCAGCGTCTTATAGAGCGTCTGGTTGATCGCGTTGGAGCTGACCGTACCCATGCCGATCGTATAGCCGTCAGGCTTCGAACGAGCGAGGTCGCCCAGACCGATGTTACCACCCGCGCCGGGCTTGTTCTCCACGATGAAACGTTGCCCAAGGCGCTTGTCCAGTTGCTCGGCAACGAGACGGCCGAACGTATCGGTATTGCCGCCCGCTGCGAATGGCACGACGACGGTCACGGTCTTGGTCGGATAATCCTGCGCGTGGCTCGGTTGCAAGCCGACGACACAGATAGCGGTCGCAGCGGCCGCAATCGTCATGAAACGTTTGAGCTTCATATTATTTCCTCCAATTATCCGGCCTCCTGCCGGTCCCAATCCTCCATTCCCCGACCCTCCGACGAAGAAATGAAAGCGCTTTCATTGTAACTTCAAAATCCTCATCCGCAACCGCCACGTGAAAAATTTTAAATCATCAATTTCAATTGATTAGAACTTTTATCGCCAAATTTTTCGATTTATAGCTTGATAAAAGCTATAATGAAAGCGTAACTCATTTTCACAGGAATGAGTATCATGACCGATTACGACAAAAGCAAGCATATCAGGCACGGCGGTCCGGTGACGCTTGCCGATATAGCCAAACTCGCCGGCGTCTCGCCGGTCACCGTTTCGCGCGCCATCAACACTCCGGCGCTGGTCAAGCCGCACACACTGGAAGCGATCGAAAAGGTCATTGCCCGCACCGGCTATGTGCCAAACCTGCTTGCCGGCGGCCTGGCTTCACGCCGCACTAGGCTGATCGCCGCGATCGTCCCTTCGGTCGCCAGCACCATTTTTGCCGAAACCATCGAAGGGCTCAATGCCGAACTCGTCTCCGCCGGCTATCAGCTTCTGCTCGGCCTGTCAGGCTATGACCCCGGCCGCGAGCTGGAACTGACCCGTGCCATTCTTGCCCGCCGGCCGGACGGCATCATCCTCACCGGCATTACCCATATGAAGGAAACCCGCGCCATGCTCACGGGCGCGTCACTGCCTATAGTGGAAATATGGGACTCTACCCCCTCGCCGCTCGACACCGCCGTCGGCTTTTCCCATGCGGCAGTCGGTCGGCTGGTTGCCGAGCATCTGCTGATCCGGGGCTATGACCGCTATGCGCAGGTCGGCGCCAACGACCCGCGCGCCGTTCAGCGCCGCGATGGTTTCGTCAATCGGCTGAAAGGGATTGCCGAGGTCGAGTTGCCGGAACTGGATATGAATTCACCCTCCACCTTCCGCGACGGACGCATGGCGATGGCGCAACTTCTAGATCGCGGAGGAGGCTCGCTCGGCGTCTTTTGCTCATCGGATGTCGTCGCGCATGGCGCACTGGCTGAAGCTCATGCACGCGGCTGCAACATGCCGGGGGATCTCGCCATCATAGGGTTCGGCGATTTCGATTTCGCCCCTCACACCCATCCGCCGCTGACAACGGTCCGTATCGACCGTCGCGATATCGGCACCAAGGCGGCCCGCTCGATTCTTCGAAAAATAGCGGGTGATACAAGTGTGGAGGCGATGATCGATATCGACTTCCACATCGTTGCTCGCGGCACCGCCTGATTCAAGGTTTCTTGCCGAATTCGGCCGTGCCGCGCGTCCAATGTCCCGCCTGCTCTGATAGCGTGATCCCAAGTCCGGGCCGGTTTGGCACCAGCATGCGTCCCCCCTTGATTTCCAGCCGCTCGTTGAACAGGGGATCAAGCCAATCGAAATGCTCTACCCAAGGCTCAAGTTCGTAGGCTGCAGCGAGATGCAGATGGATTTCCATGGCAAAATGCGGCGCGAGCTGCAGCTTTTTCGCCTCAGCCAGCGCACAGATCTTCAGGAACTGCGTGATGCCGCCGACACGCGGTGCGTCCGGCTGGATGAAGTCGACAGAATTATTCTGGATGAGCGCAATATGCTCCAGCACGCTCGCCAACATCTCACCGGTCGCGATTGGCGTATCGAGCTGGGCTGCCAGCGCGGCATGTCCTTCGACGTCATACGCGTCGAGCGGCTCCTCAATCCAGGTTAGATTGTAAGGCTCCATGAGCCGACCGAAACGCATCGCATTCGGGCGGTCCCATTGCTGATTGGCATCGACCATCATTGCAGCACGGCCACCGATCCGGTCATGCACGGCGGCGACGCGCTTGAGGTCAACCGCCATATCCGGTTGCCCGACCTTGATCTTGATCCCGCCAATGCCGGCCGCGATCGACTGCTCGACGTTGTCGAGTACCTCTTCGATCGGCGAGGAAAGAAAGCCACCGGACGTATTGTAGCATTGCACGCTGTCGCGATGTGCGCCGAGCAGTTTGGCAAGCGGCAGTCCGGCACGCTTGGCTTTCAGATCCCACAGCGCGACGTCAAAGGCAGCGATTGCCTGCACCGCAAGTCCGCTGCGCCCAACGGAAGCCCCCGCCCAGCAGAGTTTGTTCCAAAGCTTGCCTATATCGTTCGGGTCTTCGCCGATCAGGACATGGGCGATTTCTTTTGCATGCTCATATTGTCCCGGCCCGCCGGCGCGTTTGGAATAGCTGAAGCCAATGCCGCTGTGACCGTGCTTCGTCTCGATTTCAGCGAAGAGGAACGCCACTTCCGTCAGCGGCTTTTGTCGTCCGGTGAGCACTTTCGCATCGCTGATCGGCGTCTTCAGTGGCAAGAAGACCGACGACAGCTTGATCCAGGCAATACTGTCGGCTCCGACCGTCGTCCTTTGCGGATCATTCGCTACTGGCAACTGCGTGTCCATGTTTCCACCCCATGTTCGGCTGCTCGGAGCCACATCCTCGCTTGACCAATAATCTCGAGATCAATTTAAGTCCAAGTCGATTATTATTGAATATCGATACAAGGATTGAATAGATGTTGGATATGGGTCAGGTCCGATCCTTTGTTATTCTGGCATCCGAGCTGAATTTCAGCCGGGCAGCCAGACGACTGAACATCACCCAGCCACCGCTCAGCCGGCAAATCAGGCTGCTGGAGCAGGAACTCGATGTGAAACTGGTGGAGCGCACGAGCCGTCGCGTCACACTCACTGCTGCGGGAATGACGTTTCTTGCCGAAGCACAAAGGTTACTTGAGCAAAGCGACGCCGCGATAACGGCAACACGGAGGGCTGCGCGGGGCAGCGCCGGATCCATAAAGATCGCCTTTGTCGGAGCCGCCACATATAGTTTCCTGCCCAAATTCATAGGTCAAGCGCGCGCCGCAGCACCGCAGATCGAGCTGGAGCTTGTGCAGATGGAAACGTCCGAGCAGCTTCAAGCCATCAATGCTGGCGATATCGACCTTGGCCTCTCACGTCCGCTTGCCGGCACACACCATCTCGAAAGTATCTCTGTTGCGCAAGAGCCCATGATGCTGGCCATACCTCGTGCACATCCACTCGCCACCAAGCGCCGCCCTGGCCTGGATGCACTCAACGGCGAACCCTTTATCAGCTTCTCGACGCCAGCCCGCTATCTCCACGACAAACTGACGAGACTGATGGCTGACAATTCAGTCACACCCCGGATCGTTCAAAGCATGACCCACTCGCAGGCGATCCTATCGTTGGTCAGTGCCGGAATAGGTCTGGCAATCGTGCCCGCCGGCACACAGAACGCCTGTTTCGACAACGTCGTGTTTCGCCCGATGGATCTGCAGCAAGAATGTGTTGCCGAACTTCATGCCATCTGGAGCCCGAACAACCGGAATGCGCTACTGCCGGACATCTGCGGCCTCGTATCTGCCATCGACAGCTAAGGTTTGCAGAGATTAGCGAGGCTTTCAGATATCTGCATCCCAATAGGGATGAGTTCCGAAAAACTCGACCATAAAGTCAATGCCGAGCGATTTTGAGGAAAACCGATGCTCGTACCGCTGATGCGAATAGCTGATCTCAGGCCTCCATATCCTATGTTCTCAACTGCCCATATCTGACCCGTCCCATGCCTGATTTTTTATCAGATACACTTGTAACGCATCGCCTTACCCTCGGAGAAAAAATCTAAACAACTGACAAAATTATGAAATTTCAGTTTCACATTTTTTGGCATGAAACCTGCTTCTCTTTATTCGACTGGGCAAAAGTCCAGCACAGATTAAAAAAGAGGGAACGGTATGACAAAAACATCTTTGAGGAACTGGCGTGACGGGGGATTTTTGAAGACCCTGCGGACGGCGACGATACTCGGCGTGGCTTTTGCTGCCACTGCCAGCTCGGCGTTTGCTGCCGGGACGCTCCGGATTGGCATGACGGCATCCGATATTCCCCTGACCACCGGTCAGACGGACCAAGGCGGCGAAGGCCAGCGCTTCATGGGATACACGGTCTACAATTCGCTGATTGAGTGGGACCTCAGCAGAGCCGACAAGCCCTCTGCGCTGATCCCCAGCCTTGCGACGGCCTGGACTGTCGACCCGGCCGACCATACCAAATGGACATTCAAGCTGCGTGACGGCGTGAAATTCCATGACGGAAGCGTCTTCAACGCCGATGCCGTCGTCTGGAACCTCGACAAGCTCCTGAAGACCGACGCCCCGCAATTCGACCAGCGCCAGTCGGCGCAGGGCAAATCGCGCATTCCGGCGGTTGCCAGCTACAAGGCGACCGATCCAAAGACCGTCGAGATCGTCACCAAGTCTCCTGATGCGACCCTGCCCTACCAGATCAGCTGGATCCTGATGTCCTCGCCGGCAAACTGGGAAGCCCAGGGCAAGAGCTGGGAAAAGGTCGCGCAGCATCCGTCCGGCACCGGCCCGTGGAAGATGGAAAGCGGATTTACCCCGCGCGAACGTGCCGAACTGACACCCAACAAGGATTATTGGGATACAGCTCGCATCCCTAAGCTCGACAAGCTGGTGCTGATCCCGCTGCCGGAACCGAATACCCGCGTTGCAGCTCTGCGTTCCGGCCAGGTCGACTGGATCGAAGCCCCGGCACCGGATTCCGTCAAGTCGCTGAAGGATGCAGGGTTCTCCATCGTCACCAATGCCTATCCGCATAACTGGACCTGGCATCTGTCCCGCGTCGAAGGCTCGCCGTGGAACGATGTTCGCGTCCGCAAGGCCGCAAATCTCGCGGTCGACCGCGACGGCCTGAACGAGCTGCTCGGCGGTCTGTCCATTCCCGCCCAGGGCTATCTTCCGCCCGGCCACCAGTGGTTCGGCAAGCCCGACTTCAAGCTCGAATACAATGTCGAGGAAGCCAAGAAGCTGATGGCGGAAGCGGGCTACGGTCCGGACAAGCCGATCACCACCAAGGTCGTTATCTCGTCCTCCGGTTCGGGCCAGATGCTGCCGCTCGCGATGAACGAATATATCCAGCAGACGCTCGCCGAAATCGGCATCAATGTCGAATATGAGGTGATGGACTGGAACACGGTCATCAATGTCTGGCGCGCCGGCGCCAAGGATGCCAGCGCCAAGGGTGCGACGGCTGTCAACTACAGCTACTTCATCCAGGACCCCTTCACCGCGCTCATCCGCCAGTCGCAGTGCAACCTCGCACCGCCGAACGGCACCAACTGGGGTTATTACTGTGACCCGGAAATGGATGCCCTGTTCAACAAGGTGCGCACCACCTTCGATGCCGCCGAACAGGACAAGGTGCTGCAGCAGGTCCACGAGAAATATGTCAACGATGCGCTGTTCCTGATGGTAACGCATGACGTCAACCCACGAGCCATGAACACCAAGGTCAAGGGTTTCGTGCAGGCGCAGAACTGGTTCCAGGATTTCTCGCCGATCACCGTCGATCCCTGATGCCCAACGCCCGGATCGTGCCCTAAAGGGCGCGATCCCACTCGTTCAGGTTTTCCGGAGAAGCTCATGCTCGTCTACGCCTTTAAACGGCTTCTGCATGTCATACCCGTCGCGATGGGGGTCAGCATCGTCTGCTTCATGCTCATCCATATCGCCCCCGGCGATCCTCTCGCCGCCATCCTGCCGACAGATGCCTCGCTCGAATTGCAGGCGCAGATGCGGACCTTCTACGGCCTCGACCAGCCGCTTCCGGTGCAATACGCGCTCTGGGCCTGGCATGCCCTGCAAGGTGATCTTGGCACCTCGATTGCCACCGGCCGCCCGGTTCTGGCCGAAATTCTCAGCGCCTCGGTCAACTCGATCATCCTCGCAGTTGCCGCCACTATAATCGGCTTTACCTTCGGCTCGATCCTCGGCTTCCTCGCTGGTGTCTTCCGCGGAGGTTGGATCGACCGCATCGCCTCCGGTCTTGCCATGCTCGGTGTCAGCGTGCCGCATTACTGGCTCGGCATGGTTCTTGTCATCGCCTTTTCCGTATCGCTCGGCTGGCTGCCGTCGATGGGCGGCGGTCCCGGCGGTTCGGACGGACGAAGCTTCAGCTGGGATTATATCCAGTATCTTATCCTGCCGGCCGTCACCATGTCGGTCATCCCGATGGGCATCATCGCCCGCACCATCCGCTCGCTGGTGGCAGACATCCTGTCGCAGGATTTCGTTCAAGCGCTGGCTGCCAAAGGGCTGATGACGAAACATGTGATGCGCCACGTCATCCGCAACGCCGCACCGACGGCGATTTCCGTCATGGGCCTGCAACTCGGTTACCTGCTTGGCGGCTCGATCCTGATCGAAACCGTCTTCTCCTGGCCCGGCACTGGTTTTCTGCTGAACGGAGCGATCTTCACCCGCGACCTGCCGATCCTACAGGGCACGATCCTGGTGCTCGCAATGTTCTTCGTCATCGTCAATCTCGTCGTTGACGTGCTGCAAAGCGCCATCGATCCGCGCATCCAGAGGAGCTGAACATGGCCGTCATCACCGCCGACACTTTGCCCACCCCGCTTGCCGTGCCGAAATCTCCCGGCTTCTGGAGCGGCGTCCTGCAGCGTCTCTGTCGTGACCCGGTGGCGCTCGCGGCACTCGCCGTCCTCATCATCATCGTCGTGGTCGCCATCCTCGCGCCCTATATCGCCCCTTACGACCCGGCCAAAGGCAGTGTCATCCGAAGGCTGAAACCTATCGGCACCGAGGGCTATATTCTCGGCACCGACGAACTCGGCCGCGATATGCTGTCGCGCCTCATCTATGGCTCCCGCCTGTCGCTGATCATGGGTGTCGTGCCCGTCCCGATCGCCTTTGTCATCGGCTCGATCATCGGCATCGTCGCCGGTTATGCCGGCGGCATCACCAACACGCTGATCATGCGCACGGTCGATGTCTTCTATGCCTTCCCTTCTGTCCTGCTCGCGGTCGCCCTTTCCGGCGCGCTTGGTTCGGGCCTGACGAATGCGCTCGTCTCGCTCACCGTCGTCTTCATCCCGCAGATCGCCCGTGTCGCCGAAAGCGTCACCACCCAGATCCGCAACCTCGATTATGTCGATGCGGCGCGTGCCTCCGGCGCCCCGGCATTCACGATCATCCGCGTCCATGTTCTCGGCAACGTGCTCGGGCCGATCTTCGTCTTCGCCACCAGCCTGATCTCGGTGTCGATGATCCTCGCCTCCGGCCTCTCTTTTCTTGGACTCGGCGTGCGTCCGCCGGATGCCGAATGGGGGCTGATGCTGAACACGCTGCGCACCGCGATCTACAACAATCCGGCGGTTGCCGCCCTGCCCGGCGTGATGATCTTCGTCACCTCGATCTGTTTCAACCTTTTCTCGGACGGTCTGCGTCAGGCAATGGATGTGAAATCATGAGGACAGTCGCAGAGACCACCATTCCCGACCTTCCGCTCGGTGAACGCGGCGGCCCGGCTCAGCCGCTGATCTCCGCACGCGGTCTGATCAAGCATTTCCCTGTAAAAGGCAGCGGCTTTCTTCAGCCGAAAAAGGTCGTGCGCGCCGTCGATGGCGTCGATTTCGACATCCTGAAAGGTGAAACGCTCGGCGTTGTCGGTGAAAGCGGCTGCGGCAAGTCCACCACCGCCCGGCTTCTAATGCAACTGATCATCCCTGACCAGGGTGAGATCCTGTTCGACGGTGAAAAGGTCGGTGCCGCCCTGCCGCTTGCCCAGTACCGGCGACAGGTGCAGATGGTGTTTCAGGACAGTTACGCCTCGCTCAATCCGCGCCTGACGATCGAAGAATCGATCGCCTTTGCCCCCCGCGTCCACGGCGTGCCGCAGGCAAAGGCGATCGCCCGCGCCCACGATCTTCTCCACCGCGTCGGCCTCGAACCGGTCCGCTTTGCCGGCCGTTACCCGCACGAACTCTCCGGCGGCCAAAGACAGCGTGTCAACATCGCCCGCGCGCTGGCGCTAGAGCCGCGCCTCGTCATCCTCGACGAAGCCGTTTCGGCACTCGACAAATCGGTCGAGGCACAGGTGCTCAACCTGCTTCTCGACCTCAAGCGCGATTTCGGTCTCACCTATCTGTTCATCAGCCACGATCTCAATGTCGTGCGCTTCATGTGCGACCGGGTGATGGTCATGTATCTCGGCAAGGTCGCCGAGGTCGGCACGCGCGAGGCGATCTACGAGAACACGAAACATCCCTATTCCGCCGCCCTCCTCGCCTCCATGCCGAAGATGGATCCGGCGGAACGCACCGAAGAGCCGCCGCTTTCCGGCGACCCGCCGAACCCGATAGACCCGCCATCGGGTTGTCGGTTCCACACCCGGTGCAGCATGGCGGAAGGCGTCTGTTCTGCCATGCCCCCTCCCCTTGCGGTCGTCTCGGGAGAACAGCAGGCCGCCTGCCTAATGTCGGTTCCCGGTTCCGGCCACAGCCACGCGGCAAAACCTGCACCTGAATTGATGGAGGCCTGAGATGAGCGAAGAGCAGACAGTCATCGATATCCGCGACCTCTCCGTCACCTTCCATCGCGGCCGCAAGCCGGTGAAAGCCGTCAATGGTGTCAGCCTGTCGGTCAAGGCCGGCGAAGTGGTGGCGCTTCTCGGCGAATCCGGTTCGGGCAAGAGCGTCACCATGCGTTCCCTGCTTCGCCTGCATCCGAAGGGCACGGATATCGCCGGCAGCATGACCGTTTCCGGTCGCGATGTGATGGCGCTTTCGACACGCGAACTCGGCCAATTGCGCGGCGCCACCGTCTCGATGGTCTTTCAGGAGCCGCGCCTCGCGCTCGATCCGGTCTACACGATCGGTCAGCAAATCGAGGAAACCATCATGCGGCACGAAAAAGTGTCACGGCAGGCAGCGTCCGACCGGGCACTGGCACTCTTTCAGAAAGTGCGCATTCCCTCGCCCGAACGGCGGCTGAAGAACTACCCGCATGAAATGTCGGGCGGCATGCTGCAGCGCTCGATGATCGCCATGGCGCTTGCCTGCAATCCGAAGGTTCTTCTTGCCGACGAGCCGACGACCGCGCTCGATGCGACGGTTCAGATCCAGATCCTGCTTCTGATCCGCGAGCTGCAGAAGGAATACGGCCTCTCGGTCATCTTCGTCACCCACGATATCGGAGTCGCGGCGGAAGTGGCAGACCGCATCGCCGTCATGTATGCCGGCCGGATCGTCGAGGAAGGCAGGGTCGGCGATATCATCCGCGATCCGAAACATCCCTATACCAAGGGCCTTCTCGGCGCCCGTGTCGAACTTGCGCATGGCCGCGACCGGCTGGTGACGATTCCCGGTTCGCCACCAGATCTTGCTGCCATGCCGCCCGGCTGCGCGTTCGCACCGCGCTGCGGCCAGGCCTCGGACATATGCCTCAGGGACGTGCCACCCTTGAAGCCGATCGGAGAGACGGGCAATATCGCCTGCATTCAATATGCCTGAACTGAAGCACAATAAAAAACGCAATGACAAAGGGAGGCAGTCGTGCGGTCGTGCACGGCTCGAGACATGACGCATATCACCTTGATCAACCCGAATACATCAACGGCTACCACAGTCATGATGACCGATATCGCACGCAAATATCTGCCTGCGGAGGCGACCATTGAGGGTGTCACCGCGGCCAATGGCGTGCCGATGATCCTTGATGAGAAGCAGCTTGGTGCAGCCATCGACGGCGTCATCGAAATGGGGCTCGCCAAATCAGGCACGTCGGATGGATTGATCATCAGCGCCTTCGGCGACCCGGGGCTCGAACGGCTGCGGGAGATTTGCGATATTCCGGTGGTCGGCATATGCGAAGCGAGCATGCTTGAAGCCTCGCTCGGTGGCCGGCGCTTCGGCATTGCGACAGTAACGCCGGATCTTGTCGAGAGCTTTGCCAGAAAGGCCGATGCATTGGGCCTGACCCCGTTCTTCACCGGCACGCGACTGACGAGCGGAGATCCGGTAGCACTTGCATCCGATCCTCAGCGCCTGCATGCGGCACTGGCGGTCGCAGTGCGCGAATGTTTCGAACAGGACGGCGCAGAAGCCGTGATCATCGGCGGCGGCCCGCTTGGTCAGGCCGCCGATGATCTGCAGCGCCTCTTATCCGCCCCGGTCATCGCGCCGATCCGTTCCGCCGTTGCACTGCTTCTTTCCCGCATCGCGGCACCTCAGGCAAGGAAAAGGATTGCACGGTGACAGGGGCGTCATCGCCCGACCGCCGGGACATATTTCCTGTTGCAAGCGTAACAACTCCAAGCGACATTCCGCCCGCTGATGACATGGCGGAGTTTCCCGTGACCAAGGACAGGTCGTTCCTCTATCGCGTAAGGCAGGCCCTGCCCGATCTTCGACCCGCCGAAAAGCGGCTCGGTGAATTCGTCTGCGATTTTCCTGGCGAACTCGCCAGCTATTCCGCCCAGGAACTGGCGGCATTGGCGCATGTTTCCAAGGCAACCGTCACCCGTTTCATCCAGCATCTGGGTTATGAGACCTATGAGGAAGCCCGCCGCCACGCGCGCGCTGAAAAGCAGACGGGCTCGCGGCTATTCCTGGCAACCGCGACCGATGCATCGACAGCACAATCCATGCAGGCGCATGTCGCGCAAAGCATGGCCAATCTTGAAGCGACGTTTCTCTCCATTTCTGACGGCCAGATCACGGCGGTGACCGACGCGATTATGGCGGCCCGAAAAGTCTGGGTGATCGGCTTTCGCAGCAGCCACCCTTTCGCTTCCTATCTGCAATGGCAGCTGACGCAGGTGATCGAGGATATCGTCGCCGTTCCCGCCGCCGGCCAGACACTGGGCGAGCATTTCGTCAGCCTTCGGGAGGACGACGTCGTGGTCTTCTTCGCCCTGCGCCGCCGGACTGCTCAGGCCGATGCCATCCTCACCCAGGTTCGCAAATCGAAGGCGAAGCTTCTCTATGTTACCGACGAAGGCGCACCCTTCGACACGCGGGCGACATGGCATATGCAATGCCAGACATTCGCCCCCGGCCCCCTGTTCAATCACACGGCCCTGATGGCATTGTGCCATCTGCTGATCACACGATGCCTCGAAAAGGCGGGTACCGAGGGCCGCAAACGCTTAAGAAACATCGAAGCGCTGAATGAAAGCCTTGAGGAACTCTGAGCTGTCTTGAACGCGATGCAAAGGCAGCGCTCGCAGGTGGGTAGTCAGGGGCTTTCATGTGGACTGAACCCATGGGTTGGTCCTGCCACGCGATATCGGCATCGCCGGCTTCGGGAACTATGAAATGGCATCGGTGTCCGACCCTGGGATCGCCACCATCAACGTGGACAGCTTCGTAATCGGCGCGCAGGCGGCCGAACAGATGATTGCCATGCTGGAAAACCGATGTGCGGCGAAGATCACAAAAACAGGCTATAATGTCTTGCGACAAGGCAGCACTTGAGAGCCGCTATCCAGCAAACAAGATCGGTTGCGCGGGCGGAAAAAATCGGCGTTTGGGTGATGGGAATACCACGTAAACGGCAAGCCTTCAGGCTACCGCTTTTGCTTTCAGGATGAGGATCGATACCAAGCAATTACGCTTCATTTCCTACTCCCGCGTTTTGTTTTCGATTGCATATGTTATCGATAACATCTATGTCAACTTCAAAGACGCTTATGAACCGGGA
>NZ_JAFLMY010000087.1:0-387 GCF_017313375.1 Agrobacterium sp. Ap1 | reverse complement strand
AAGATCACCGGCGATCCGAGCGAAGCCATGATCGGCAGCGAACGCATGTCGGAGACGAGCGTGTTGTAACCGAAGGAGGCGCCGCGTTCGCACAGCATCACGTTAGGATTACCGCTCTCGGTAAATTTCGCCTGGACGTTCTTCATGTCCCAGGGGGCCAGGAACTGGCCTTTCTTGACGTTGATCGCCCGGCCGGTCTTGGCGGCTGCGACCAGAAGATCGGTCTGACGCGACAGAAAGGCCGGGATCTGCAGGATGTCGACGGTTGGCGCAACAAGCCCGCACTGCTCTTCCGTATGGATGTCGCTCGGGACCGGGAAGCCGAATTCCTTCTTCAGGTCGGCAAAAATCTCCATCGCATTTTCAAGTCCGATGCCGCGCTTGCCG
>NZ_JAFLMY010000086.1:0-503 GCF_017313375.1 Agrobacterium sp. Ap1 | reverse complement strand
GCTTGAACAACCCAACCCTACCGGAAAATCCCGATGACCACCCTTATTCAGCTACACCATCTCCCGGGACACGATCCAAATAGTAGTCGGCAGTTACTTGTAAGCAATTTAGATGCTTAGTTATTCTAAGTGAGCGCAACGGCTCCGAACCTGTTGTGTAATCGCCTGTATGAGGTCAAGCGGATTTTAGACGATATATTTCGTTGCCGTGCTGCAAGCTTATGCATCACAGCTTTTTTCACGTTTATTGGATTCGCATCGCTATTAAATTCGTCCGGCGCCGTGGGCACGGTTTGCTCCGCGGTCGACATACGGTCGCCGCATGATGGGTTTTCGAAGGGCGGGTCTTCCTGTGTTCAAGACGCAGTCTACATGAGCTGCCACCGATTCGACGGAATGACCCAACCCACGTCCACAGCAGGGACGCCCAGTATCTCAATTGGGTTGAGGCACTGAGGCAGGTAGGCCGGCTTTTCGCCTATGCGGTAGCACCGGCCAATGGA